>DATGGW010000182.1:0-2847 GCA_035308345.1 Ktedonobacteraceae bacterium
TTCGATGCCAAGGGTTGCCAGCACGAGATCGGCGAGACGTGCTGCGTCTTCGGCTGCCTGCCCCCCTCGGACAAAGGCATCAGCAACCAGTGGCTTGCCAATCTCACCTCCCAGCAGGTCAGTCAGGAGACCACGTAGTGGCCAGTAGGTCAACGTTTGGCCGTAAGGCAGGCAGCGTGCTGTCGCCACCTGGAACCCGTCTGCCGCATCAAGCTGGGCAAGAAATTCCTCCAGGAGCCGTGTCTTGCCAGTGCCTGCTGGGGCCACAATCGAAACGAGTTGTGGTCGTCGCTCCTCCAGCGTCCGCATCCGCAAGAGATCCAGTTGCAGCAGATCTTGCCGCCGACCGATGAGTGGTAGCCGACCAACGAGCCGAGCTGTTCGCATCTCGACGAGGGGAAACACGCGCAGAGGCTCGCGCTTGCCCTTGACCTCGATGAGATGCACCTCGCCAAAGAGGAAGGCGTTCTGGGCTGCTGTGGCCGTTCGCCCTCCTACCATTATCTCATCCGGACCAGCCGCCTGTTGCAAACGGGCAGCCACGTTCACCGCGTCTCCCGTCACCAGGAAATCGCCGCCGGAAGGGTCGCTCGTTGCCACGACTTCGCCCGTGTTGACGCCCATCCTGAGCAGCAACCGCCCCCCAAGGAGCGGATCGGTGGCGATAGCCTCGCGCAATGCCAGGGCAGCTGCCAGCGCTCGTTCCGCGTCATTGCCATGCGCTCGAGGCAGGCCAAAGACCGCCATGACGGCATCCCCAATGAACTTCTCGAGGGTCCCACCGTGCTCTTGAATGACACGTTGGGCGTGGGCGTAGTAGCGGCCCATCAAGGCGCGAACATCTTCGAGGTCGAGGCTCTCGCCCAGTTCTGTAGAGCCAGTCACATCGGCAAAGAGGATGGTCACGAGCTTTCTCTCTTCTGGCATGAGCGCACCTCCACAGCTACCATGGCGGGAAAGGCCAACCTACGGCTTGATGATGGATAGAAACTCTTCGCTTGCTAGTATGACGGTTAAGAGCATCACTGTCAAGTAAGATGCGCTGTCTGGATAGTTTGCACGATGCAAGGAGTAGCGCATGCATTCGGTCGTTCATGTGAATCTTCACTGCCGAGTGGCGTCCTCGCATCTGCACCGACCTCGAGCCAATGTTGAGAGGGATGTTCACTTCAAGAAAGAACTGGACTTCCTGATCTACATGCGTCGGCTGGCTGCTGGCGTGAAACCCTGCTTATATACCTCCTCCTTCTAGTCAGTCAATGGATGGAGGTTCAACGCATTTGTGGGCAATTGTTGCTCAAGGAACAAATGTAGATATTTACAGAGACCTTATTTTTGTAGCGCACTGTGATTCTCGTATAGTAAATCGAGGTTCAATTGGGTTATATCTTTTCGATAATCAAAGGTGGCCTAGTAATCGAGTGGAATATATGCATACAAAATTATGGGTTAAAAATCCTTAGTGCATACACAATGCTGTTAAGTACCCTATGACCGCACTTTTTAGTACACTCGTGCTTTCTGATTAGGAGTGCCAGTATCATCAGCGAGTAAAGACTTCATACGCCTCCCCTGCCTCAGGCGCAGCAGGAATAATCGGCAGCACCACCGCCGATGGATGCCCCACGTCGTGAAAGATCTTCTGCTCCGCCACCGCCATTTCGGTAGTCATGCCGAGAGGTGAGCCTGTGTTCAAGTTGCGATCAAATTTGGGGAAAGCGCTTGAGGCAATTTCGAGGCCGATACTGTGGCCCGCTTTGAAGACCTGCGCGGTGTTCCAACAATCGATGGTATAGTGATAAATCTTGCCAGGCTCAATGAGCGAGGGTTTGTCCATGCCATCGCGGAAACGCGCGCGCACGATGCCATCGCAGAGACGCTGCCGGAATCCTGTCGGCCAGATATCGAGTAGTTTGGCTGTGAAATCGGTGTCGGGCGCGGACGACGAGGCGTACAGATCGACCTTGATTGGCCCTGTTACTTCTGTATCTTCGTCAAGTGGTTCGGTAACATAAACAAGCATGTCGTCGCGGCGCTCGACGGCTGAGTAGTCGTCGGGGCCGCCAATCTGTGAGGAGGTCGGTTCGGTGATGAATGGCACGGGACGCGCGGGATCGTAGCGGTAGTTATCGGCTGGCTCGCTTGCGGATGGTGGCGTTGTTGATAGCGCGCCATCTCCAAAACGGCTGTTGGCATGCCCGCCGCTGCGCAGGTAAAAGGGAGTCCACTGCGCGCGCGCCAGGGGCCATTCGCGCTCATTGCGCCATGCGTTCGCGCCCATCACGAAGATACGCACAGGAGCTTCTTCCAGGCTGGCATCGCTGCTGTAGCCTCTGAGCCAGCGATTGAACCAGCGCAGTTCTTCTCCGCGCAGGTCGATCAATGCTTCCGGGCCAAAGTCAACTTCACCCAACTTCGAGACGCTATTAACCACATGTCCCCAGGGGCCCAGCAGCATTCGCTGGCTATTGCGAACCGCTAGAGTCGCAGCATGCGCCCGCATACCTATGAAGTTGAGAGGTGTGCCTATCTGCTCGTCATCATACCAGCCCGAAATATGCAGCACTGGCACGTTGACGCGCTCAAATTGTTGCTGGTAACAGATAGGCTGCCAGTATTTATCAAGTTGCGCATGCTCGAATTGCGCGCGCCAGGACGGCATGTGGCGGCCCGCGCGTTCGTCCATCGTTACAAGCGGCAGGTGTTCATAGACCGTTTCCCAGTCCACCGCTTGCATCGGCTGGTTGAAACGCCCGCTGACGTAGTGCAGCCAGCACAGCGCCATGGGCGAAGGCACGCCTGTAGGCGTCTCCACAAAGGGGTCTGAAGGAACCACGCGCACCACCA
>DATGGW010000183.1:0-4373 GCA_035308345.1 Ktedonobacteraceae bacterium
CAAACCCGCAGTCAGTATCCATTTACCGGATAAGTCACCGCCAAAATGCTGGCGGCCCATTTCCACGAAGGTTTCATACGTCCCCTGCACGATGCCCTGGCTACCGATGTAAATCCACGAGCCGGCAGTCATCTGGCCATACATCATCAGCCCCTTGCGGTCGAGTTCGCGGAAATACTCCCAGGTCGCCCAATGTGGTACGAGGTTAGAGTTGGCGATAAGCACGCGCGGCGCGTCAGGATGGGTTTTGAACACGCCGACCGGCTTGCCCGATTGCACGAGCAGGGTTTCGTCTTCGTCCAGGTTTTTGAGCGTCTCGACGATACGGTCGAAACATTCCCAGTTGCGCGCTGCCTTGCCGATGCCGCCGTAAACAATAAGCTCGTCTGGTTTCTCGGCCACGTCCGGGTCGAGGTTGTTCATGATCATGCGCATGGGCGCTTCCGTGAGCCAGCTTTTGGCGGTGAGTGTCGTGCCATGCGGCGCGCGCACGGGGCGCGGCCCACTTCCGCTCGTAGGTGTATCGTTGTGAGGCATAGCTGCGTTGCTCCTTTATCCTCAATAAATAAACAGCACTTTCGTATTTGAGTATACCTCATGAGCTCTCAGGAATGCCTCTAGACCACCCGTCTTCCAATTGGCACTGATCTCGTGATAGAGCAAAATTTCTATGACCGCATCAGCGGAGGGTCAGCGTGTAACAGACTTCGAGAGGGGGAGTTGCCAGAAAGGACAGGGCAGGGTCGGGACGCTCTACCCCATTGGTGCTCCATCCCTGGCTTTCATAGAAGCGACGGGCCTGGAGATTTCTGCTAAATACCCAGAGAATGGCCTTGCGATAGCCATCCTCGTGTAAAAGTTCAGTGGCTCGTGCCAGGAGGCGATATCCAATCCCACCTCCCATGAAATCTGGGGCGACGAAAAGAAAATGGAGCTCTCC
This sequence comes from Ktedonobacteraceae bacterium, assembly GCA_035308345.1. GTDB lineage: Bacteria > Chloroflexota > Ktedonobacteria > Ktedonobacterales > Ktedonobacteraceae > CF-113. The sequence goes on from DATGGW010000183.1 coordinate 941, forward strand.
CGTATCCTCTATGGCTACCTCTTCAGGATAGGTGGCTGTACCAACCTCCACGAAGCCGACCACCTGGCCCTCGTATTCGGCTACCAGGAGGCGTTGCTCTTTGGCCGGAGGAAGTGCCAGTTTCTGTTCCCAGAACGGCTCCAGGCGGTTGAGCAGGCGCGCGTAGATTGGAGCTTCGGGCATGACATCCTGATAGGCGCTCTGTGTTGACTGCTGGTAGATGCTGCTGATCGACCTGGCGTCGTGAAGAGTGGCGTATCTGATACGGCACGGTGTCCAGGGCATAGAAACCTCCCCAGGCTCGTTGATGAAGAACCGCGGGAATTGCTGCTTAGCAGCATATCTCAGCAGTGAGAGGATGTCAAGGCATATTTTATTGTATAGTCTGTATATCTAATTCTTTTTTGCATGGAATTATTGGAGGTCTTTTTGCATGGATTTACCACCTCTCGTTCTCGCGGTAGAGCAATATACACAGCAACGCTTACCACATTACATTGAGGAGTTGCGCGAACTGTGCGCCATCGACTCGGATAGTTACAACAAAGCGGGGCTGGATGCGCTGGCGGCGCGCCTGGGCGAGCGCATGCGCGGCCTGGGAATGGATGTGAATATCATCGAGCGCGAGAAATGGGGTAATGATCTACTCGGCGTGCTGCGCGGCACGGGAGGTAGAAACATCCTTTTGCTCGGCCATATTGATACCGTCTATCCGCCAGGCACCGCCGCTGCTCGCCCACTGCGAGTCGAGGAGAATATCGTCTATGGCCCAGGTGTATGCGATATGAAGGGCTGTATTCTGATGGCCATCTATGCCGTTGAGGCGCTGCAGGCGATGGGCTTTTACGATTATGGCGAGCTGCGCTTTCTGTGTGTCTCGGATGAAGAGATAAACATACGTCATTGCCAGGATGTCATGCAGAAAGTGTGCCAGGATTGCCAGGGCGCGTTGATCCTGGAGGCAGCGCGTTCCAACGGCGATATCGTGAGCGCGCGTAAGGGCAATACTGTGTGTACTCTCACGGCTCGCGGTCGTTCCGCGCACGCTGGCGTCGAGCCGGAGAAAGGACGCAACGCCATCGTGGAACTGGCGCACCAGTTGCTGGAATTCCAGGCTCTCAATGGCTGGCGCGAGGGACTGAACATCAGCGCGGGGGTCATTTCTGGGGGTACCGTTGCTAATGTCGTACCCGACTTTGCCCAGGCACAGTTCGACCTGCGTTTCCTCAAACAAGAAGACCGGCTGGCAACGGAAGAGCTGTTTCGCGAGTCGATGCAGCGCAAACTCGTCCCGGATGTGGAATTGACGCTTGAACATGCTCCAGACATCAAAGAGCCGATGGCGCGCACAACGGAGAGTCTGAAATTGGCGGGGCAGGCGCAGGAGATCGCGCGCATGCTAGGCTTTTCCGTCAATCACGTGCTGACGGGGGGCGCGTCCGATGCCAGTTATACATCCGGCTATGGCGTTCCCTCGCTCGATGGTCTTGGCCCCATCGGCGGGCGCGATCACAGTCCATATGAATACCTGGCGCTCGACAGTGTCGCGCCCCGCGCCGCTTTGCTTGCCGGGCTGATTGCCTTTACCGGGCAGGAACTATGAACTCCCTGGAAACTTGTCCCACTCTAGCCTCTGTGCTATAATCTGTGATGAAGCTGTGTCATGAGCGTACAGAAAATGTATTACTAAAGGAATTTCTCCATGTTTGATCCTGATAGCGAGTTGGAAGCGCGATACCAATCAATTGTGACCACGCCTGATTGGTATCAGACGAATATTCCTTGCCAGGTAGGATGTCCGGCCCATACCGACGTTTCAACCTATATCGGGCTGATTTCGCAGGCGCGCTTCGATGAAGCATATCTTTTGAATCGCAAATGCAATATTGTCCCTGGTGTGCTTGGGCGCACCTGCGCTCGACCCTGCGAGCCGGTATGTCGCCGCAATAAAATCGATGGGAAACCCATCGCTATCTGCTGGCTAAAGCGCGCCGCCGCCGATCATCGCGAATATAGCCACCGCGCTGAGAAGCCGCCGATCACTAAAGATAAGAAGGTCGCGGTAGTGGGCGCCGGTTCTGCCGGCCTTGCTTGCGCGCGTGACCTGCGCGATATGGGCTATCCTGTCACTATCTACGAGGCCGATGCTGTCGCCGGCGGTGTGATGGTCAATGGCATTCCTGTCTGGCGCCTGCCGCGCCAAGTTACCTACGAGGAAACCACTCAATATATGGCCGATATGGGCGTCGAAGTCATTTATAATACGCGCGTCGGTCGTGATATCATGCTAACCGATTTGCTAGAAGAGTATGCAGCGGTATACCTGGCCGGTGGCTGCTACATTTCCAATGACCTGACCGGCCCTGATAACAAAATCGTCCCCGGCGCTGAACTCAAAGGCGTCGAACACGGCATTAAGCTGCTGGCTAAAACAAATTTTGGCGAACCCGCCTACATTGGCAAAAAAGTTGTCGTGCTCGGCGGTGGTTTTACCGCGATGGACTGCTGCCGCACTTCTATACGTTTCGGCGCGGACAAAGTCTATGTGCTCTATCGCCGCTCGAAAGAAGAGATGGGTTCCGACGAGTATGAAGTAGATGAAGCAGAACTTGAGCATGTCGAGTTCATATATCTCGTTTCAGCCACCGAGGTATTGAGCAATGATGGTGTGCATGTCAGCGGCTTGAAGGTCATTCGCAACAAACTGGGTGATCCCGATGCCAGTGGCCGCCGCCGCCCGGTCCCTATTCCGGGCAGCGAGTTTGTGATTGAAGCGGATACCGTCATACCTGCCTTTGGTCAGTATAGCGACCCATCCTGGATTCAGGCCAAAGAACTCAAACTGGATGTCAACCGGCGCAGCGGCGTCCCACTGGTCGATCGCGAAACCTGGATGACCAGTTATCCCGGCCTGTTCGCCGGCGGCGACTATACCGAGGGTTCGCGTAACCTGATCTCGGCTATTGGCGATGGCCGCGATGCCGCAATCTCTATCAACCTCTATCTTGGCGGTGAGGATAAGCCTGCCGAGCCTGCGGAAGAAATCGAACTGCCGGACTACCGGCGCGGCATGGTGGACGATTACGAGTCTATTCCATTCCAGATGATGCCTGGCTTACCGCTCAAGGACCGCTACAGCAATACCCGCGAAACGGAAACAGGCTACACGGCTGAAGAGGCGGTCGAGCAGGCGCGGCGCTGCCTGCAATGCCAGTTGAACATCATCATCGACCCCTCGATCTGTATTCTCTGTTCCGGCTGCGTGGACATCTGCCCCTACGACTGCATTAGCATGGAGGGTCTCTCGCGTGTGGTGAAGGGCGACCCGATGCACGCGGGTACGGAGGGCTGGCGCGGAGGCGCGGACATGATCATCGACGAGGAGAAGTGCATTCGCTGCGGCCTGTGCATCGTGCGTTGCCCAACGGACGCC
>DATGGW010000184.1:0-3040 GCA_035308345.1 Ktedonobacteraceae bacterium
TATATAGTAGGGGCGGGGCTTGCCCCCGCCCTGGGAGCGGCGCGAGTCGCGGCCATTGATTCCATTTTGGAGTTTCTTAACTTGACGCCTATTGGGCGACCGCAAGGGTCTCCCCACACCGTGACGAGCGAGTCAGCGTCCCATCGAACGGTTTGAAGACGAGGGCGACCGCAAGGGTCTCCCCACCCCCGCCCGACCACCCCCGCCCTTACAATGACTACGCCGGGAATATGGCGCGTTCATTGTAGGAGTGAGACCATCCTCATTCTGCCAGCAACTCTTCGATGCGTTTCTCGATGGTCTGCGCGGTTGGATAGAATGCTGTCTCCTCAGGCGCGTTGTAGGGCGCGGGGGGAGCGGGCAGCGCGGAGATGAACGCGGGCGTACAATCGAGATCGTAGAAGCAGTTTTGCGTGATCCAGGAATGGATATGGCGGCCAAAGCTGGTGAGGTCGTACTCTTCTGTTACGACGATGACGCGGTTGGCTTCGCGCACAGCGCTACCTACGGCTTCTTCGTCAAAGGGGGCCAACGTGCGCAGATCAACGATTTCGATCGCGCCGCCGGAGCGACTGACGATGTTAGCGGCTGCTGTGCAGGATTCCAGCACCATGGTTCCCCAACTAATAATGGCAAGTTTGCTGGCTCCATCACCGATGCGCACGCGGCGCGCCTTGCCTATGGGCAACGTGTAATAGCTATCGGGAACGTTCCAGTATTCGGCCAGGGCCTCGATGATCTTGCCCTGGCTGTCTTTGGGCGGTTCCGAGCGATACAGGCGGCCGCGTTCCAGGAAAGTGACGGGCGATTGCGCGCGCGCAGCCTCAAGCAGCAATCCTTTTGCGTCGAAAGGTGTGGCGGGGCAGATGGTTATCATGCCTGGCACGTTGGTAAACCATTGCTCGCCGGCGTTGGAGTGACCAAAGGCACCGCCGCCAGCGCCGCCGCTGGAGATTGGGCCGCCGCCGCCGCTGCCCGACTTGGTGCGAATGAGCAGCGGAACGCTCCAATCGCCAAAACTCTGATAAGAGACGCGGGCGGCCAGGCGTATAGTCTGCGCGGCTGACTGGTGATAGTCTACAAATTGAATCTCGGCGCAGCGCGCCTTGCCATCAAGCATGCCCGCGCCTGCTGCAATGCCAACGATAACCTGTTCATTCAACGGGCTGCTGATGGCGCGTCCGGGGAATTGCGTCACGAGGTGGGCTGTTGCGCCAAAGACGCCACCTTTGGGGCTGCCCACGTCTTGTCCGTAGACGAAGAAATTTTCATCGCGCTTTGCCAGTTCCACCAGCGCCTCGTTAATGGCTCCCAGCATGGGTAATTGCCTTTGTGTGCCGCGTGGTGTATTCTCCACCCAGGCTGGGACATTCAATATATGCTGCGTCACGCGCTCTGCGGTTGGTTCTGGTTCCTGCTGCACCTGGGTTTCGGCGCGTTCGAGTTCAGCGCGTATTTCCTTGCGCATACGCTCACTGTCGCCTTCCTGGAGATGGCCATGCTCGATGAGCCAGCGGCCAAAGTTTTTCACCGGGTCTTTTGTGGCGGATGTGGCCTCGATCTCTTCCTTTGTGCGATAGGATTTAATGTCTGTACTGCTGGAATGTGGATCAAGCAGACCCAGGCGCAGGTGCATCAAAACGGGACCTTTGCCTGAGCGCGCATGCTCGACCAGGCGGGCGCTGGCCTCGTATGTGGCCATAGCGTCTGTGCCATCGACTTCTTCGGCATGGACGCCGCCGCCCCTGGCCCATTCGACCAGCGAACCGGCCCACTGTATGGACGAAGCAGCCGTGATGGCCCAGCCGTTATCTTCGACTACCATCATGACGGGCAACTGGTGTACAGCAGCCTGGCGGAAAAGCGTGTTGAAGTCGTTGGTGGCCGCGCCTCCATCGCCGGTGGTAAACAGGATGATCTCGCTGCGCTTCTCTCTTTGCAGGGCATATGCTACACCGCCCGCGAAAGGAGCCAGTCCGCCCACTTCGCTAAAAGTGGGCAAAATGCGTAGTTGTCTGTTGCTGTAGTGCGAGGGCATGTTGCGGCCCGCGCCCATTGGTCCGCTGGTGCGCGAGTATGCTTCGCGCAGTGGCCCGTAGATGTCGCCGGTACGCTGCAGCCATGCCGCCAGGTCGCGGTAATAGAGAGACATCCAGTCATCCGGGGCGAGCGCGGCGGCCACGGCTGCCATACTTTCATGGCCGGCGCACCCGATATAAAAGGGGAATTTCCCCTGTGTCTTGCGCACTTTCAAAAGATCATTCATGACCCGTGCCGTAACCATTGTGCGGTACAGGGCGAGGATATCCAGCGGCTCTGCTGTGGTGGTGGCTTCCTTAGCTCTGGTATTGACTGTCATGCTGCCTGCCTTTCCAAAATGTCTGCATTGACTTTTCTGGCATGATTAGAGGTTGGTACTGTCTTATATTCGAGATAATTATAGAATCCCACCGGGGGAAAAGCAATGTATGCGACGTAGTTAAGGCATGTTATAATGCAGCAGGCATGGTCTGAATGTACTGTCATGCTGGCAGAGCATGATTGAAGGGAGCCGCAGATGGACCTGATTATTCGACATGCGCGCCTGAAAGGCCGGCCAGGGAGCTGGGATATTGGTATCACCGGCGAGCGGATTGTGGCTGTGGCTGAACAGATCAGCGATGCGGCGGATATGGAAGTGGATGCTGCGGGGAACCTGGTGATGCCGACTTACGTCAATGGACATATACACCTCGATAAGTGCTACCTGCAAGAAAAAATGCGCCCAAACAAAGACTATACCTTTGGGGAGTGTCTTGAATTGACATGGGAGCATAAGGCGCGTTACACGACCGGGGATATTCTGGAGCGAGCGGGTCGAGCCATTGAAGAAGGGATTCTCAATGGGACGACGGTCTTTCGTGGCTTTGCTGATGTGGACAGCTTCGGTAAATTGCGGGGACTCGAAGGATTGCTGGCGTTGCGGGAACGGTGGCGCGATGTTGCGCATATCGAGGTAGTGGCATTTCCTCAAGAGGGGATTATGCGAGATGCTGGCACG
>DATGGW010000185.1:0-12038 GCA_035308345.1 Ktedonobacteraceae bacterium
CACACGCGACAAAATTTCGTCGGCGTGCTTATGTCTATTACTCACACACGTCACGCCCAGTTTCGCGATTTGCCAGCGATCCTGCTCATCTACTTCGGCTATCGCGACCTCAAACTGGTTGCGCACCCGCGCCATCACCGATTTAATCACCTGCCTCTTCTCTTTTAACGAATGAGCATCCGGCAAATGCAACGTAATCAGACTTATTCCTATGATCATGGGAGGATTATAACACAGGCAACAGATGCTGTCTCGGGATCTTAGCGGGTATTCCATAATAGGCCCTAATGCTAGTTTGGGAAAGCCAGTGCTTTGATCTGAAGGAAATCTGGCTTGCCTAACAAGTGATTGATAGAAATGCACAAGGTATGTGCAGTCAACTTGCTGATCAAACGAGTACACAAACCCCAGAAGGTAGGGGCATCGTTCTTTTCAATCGCGAACTGGTCCGCTAATTGGCCATTGACTGTTTCAATGAGCTGGCGAATGGTAGTGTGGATGTGCTGGTAAACGGGTGAAGGCTGCGTCTTTTGATTGCTGCGAGACAGAGTCCGCAGACGGATCCGGTTCTGCTCCCACAGTTCTGCCGCTTTGGCAGCGCTGATAGAGGCTTTGTCACCGATCACTTCCAGGTCAGTCTGTTCGCTCTCGCATTTCAAAACCAGCTTCCCGTATCAGTGGCATTGGCAGGCGTCATTTCAAAGTCGAGGATCAGACCACCCAGAGTGATCAGAAGATGCAAGCGATAGCCAAAACTAGTCTGCTTTGCGCGTCACGACCTTGCCAAATGTGGCTCCAAAAGCTCGCCAATCTCCCGTCGAACCAGGGACAAGGTGAAATTGAACGACTGGGGTTGGCAGACTATCGATACTACACTGCCGATCCCTACTCAAGTCCAGGCTGCGTAGAATACCATGCCGGATCAAGTTGAAAGCTTGCATCAAGTTCCGCCGGCGCCGGTTGAAGCGGCTTTGCGTCAGAACGAGCGGCGCAATGTCAAGAGTTGTGTCAATTGTCCAGGGTGCTGGCATCCTTTGCCGACGCGGATAAGAATACCCTGTGTAGCTTTTTGCTGTGCTACCTCACAAAGTGATAAAATACATCTATGGACAATAGCCAGCTCACAAAGCGTGCACCGGACGGCTGGGACTGCGCGCGTTTTTGGAGCTTGGTTCTCTCGCTTCGGCGGTTTCCGTTTCCGAGCCTGTTTCCCCCCAGCCGCCGGCAACGCAAGCCGTTGGGCAGATGCAACAGGACGGGTGCAACCATGATCCTCCCCAAAGACCGCGACCCCCGCTTCATCACCATCCGCCGTGGGGGGACGCTCACGGACTCTGACCATCGGCTCCTGGCTTTGTGGGCGGCCGCGTGCGCAGAGCACGTTCTGCACCTCTTCGAGTCGGTGCAGCCCTCGGACCCGCGGCCCCGCCAGGCGATCGAGCAAACTCGGGCATGGGCACGCGGCGAGATCAAGATGTCTCAGTCCCGCGATTCGGCTGGCCATGCCCAGGCTGCGGCAAGAGAGCGGAGCGGAGCCGCTCGGCACGCCGCATTTGCTGCCGGCCAGGCCGCAGCGGTGGCGCATGTCGCCGCACACGAGCTCGGTGCTGCGGCCTACGCGATCAAGGCCGCGCGTGCGGCCGCCCCCGCAGGCGAGGGCGAGAGCGCCGGCCGGCTCGAGTGCCGTTGGCAGCGCGAACAGCTCCCCGATGCGATTCGCGAACTCGTCCTGGAGGATCAGCGCTTGCGCAACGAGATCTGCTGGTCGGTGTTCGACTGCTGACGGGCGTGACAGCTTGTCTGCGCTGCCCAACAAGCGCTTCGACCCGACGCCACGAGCGCCTGACGCTGTCGCCGGAAGCGCTTGAGCGCGGGTCAAGCGCGATCAGACATAATGATACAGCTGCATTCCACCTCATAACTCTTGACGTTGTAAAGCGATTCGTAACAATGGCTACGAAAGACTAAAACAAGAGGGCAGAGGAAAAATGTCCCTACTGGCTTGCCGTCGCATGGGCGGTGGATGGAAGAGACGCGGATAGGACTTGCACACGTTCCTCGACGGCGAGGAGAAGCTGCTCGGTATTGGCAAAATCACTACGATAAAGTGCGGGGCCATAGCGCACGGTGGCGTGCCAGTGTTTGCCCTTGACTTGCGTATAACTCAGCCCGGCGGGGATAATCGCCACGTGCGTCTGCCTATCTCTCTCCGCGAGTTCCACCATCTTCAAGAAACCGGGGCGGAAAGGAAGAAAGGCGTCAAGATCGGTCTTGGGCGTGGGGTGTGGATCGATATTGGGATAGCCTTCTGGAAAGATGACGAGCATTGATCTAGAGCGGAGCAAGCGCACCGCGTCCAGCATTACCTGTCGTAAATACTGCCTGGCCTCAATAGTATCATATGCCCAATGTTCGTCCTCCGCGTGCTGGAGAAACTGTTCGCTGCGCAGCACAACGGGCCAGTCTACCAGTGAACAGGCGAACTCTACCAGAAGACGCAAGCTGCGCCGCTGAACCCAGTCCAAGGCAACGATGGTATGCAAGGGCCGCTTAATGGAACGCACTATGATAAAGCCATCGTAAAACCAATGGAAATGGCGCACGGCGATCAGCGTCGGGCCTGAGCGCGGAACATATTCCAGCCCCTCGACCTGCACGTCTATTTTCCACCAGGGGAAGGCCACAATGCCTGCGCGCATCAGCCACCACAGAGACAGGCTGATGACCGCGCGCCCCCGGCTGGCCTGGGAGATACGCCCTTCTTGCCTGGGGAAAAGCACTAACGACTCAGGAAGCAAGACAAAAAGCGCAGACACGACGGGAGGAACCCAGAGTCCCGCGCCGAGATTGAGAGCCATAGCGAAGCCGGTGTTTGCCGTATAGACGCCAGCCGGGAGCCAGGCAGCCACACGCCGCGTATCGAAATTGGAACGCCAGAGCATCCTGCTTATGCCCAGGAAGATCAGGCCATTGAGCGTCCATCCAACCAGGTTGCGCATAGGCATACCGAAGTAAGAGCCATATAATTGCCACACGCCAGCCTGCGTCGAAAGACGTTGACCGGCTATCGCCGAATTCAACACCAGGTCCCAACTGATCAGAAAGTAGGTGCCCAGAAGCAGCGACCAGAGCGTTTGCCGGAGCAATTTGAGCGTGGAAACCAGCTTGCTTGCCAACAAATAAGATGCGAAGCCCATGTAAAACCAGGAGAGCAAAATAGAGTAGGGTACGAAACCGGCCACTTTGATGCCGGGGTAAGTGGCAGATGTAGAGACGCCGAAAGGAAAACCTATGCTCGTTCCGAGCAGTTCCATACTCAGAGAGATCAGCGTGGCGCTGACAAAGAAGATGAGCGTCTTACGAGTGCCAACACAGAGCAAACCGAAGAGGAACATCGCCGCAGCGCCGAAAAGGACGTGCAGCGTTCCTGCAAAGCGCAGCACGTTCTGGAAGATGGCTACCCCGATAGGGTTAGTATTCCACAGTTCAGGGTGCGGCGCGACGATCAAAAGGCTGCCCAGACCCACTACCAGGGCCGCAAGATGACAGACGAAGAGGATCTTGATAACTCTCATATGAGATTACCCGCGCCACTTCGTATAAGCCAGTCGCAGACCTTCGAGGGGCAGGTACTGGTTGACGTGCTGTATCTCCGGGATGATGGGAGCCATCAACTGCGCAAGGCCGCCATGCGCGATGACTTTCACCTGGCTCTCGTCTGCCACACCTGGAATTTCGCTGCGCAAGCGACTGATCAGTCCCTGCACTAAACCCACGTGCCCGAAGATAATGCCAGACTGCATGTTCTCGATGGTGTTTTTGCCAAGCGCGGAACGCGGCGGCGTCATGTCTACGCGATACAGGCGTGATGCTGCGCTGCTCAAAGCCTCGGCGGAAATCAGGAGGCCGGGTGCGATGGCTCCCCCCAGGAAATCGCCGCGCTCAGAAATGACGTCGAAAGTCGTGGCTGTGCTAAAGGCGATGATGATGGCAGGGCCGCCATACAGGTGATGCGCGGCAATGGTAGTGGCGATACGGTCAGAACCAATCTCCCAGGGATTATCGACGAGCAGTCTGATGCCCAGGTCGAGTGTATGATCCAGCACGATGGCTTCTTTTCCACAATAGCGCACCGCCAGCTCCTGAAAGACAGGCGTCAAGGGAGGAACTACGCTCGACAGGATAATATCGTCGATATCGGTCAGCTGATATCCCGCGTGACGCGCAAGGTCGTTCAGCACCATTGCATATTCGTCTGTCGTGCGCTGGCGAGCGGTCGATACCACCCAGTGCTGCTTCATGGTCACACTGTTGTAAAGGCCAATTTTGATGTTGGTGTTGCTGATATCAACGGCAAGCAGCATATCATCTCCTATCGACAAACTGCTGCACCCTGGCGGCATACTGCTTTAGATAGGCGGCAATTTCGAAGACATCGCCATACGAACCGTCGGAAACCACGATGACCTCTGTATCGGTGCGCGTATCCAAAAACGCCAGTGTATTCGGCGTGCGCATTCGCTTGCGCCGCCTGCGCTGGCCCGACGAAGAAAATCCACGTCCAAAGAGGAAGCCAGTTATGTTTTCGCCCGCGCTGGGAATTTCGCGAATAGCATTCGCACCGGAAGTAGAGCGATCAGGAGGCGGCACGCCGCGCGCTGTGACGTAGCGTACATGCGTGAGCGGCACATGCACAATCTTTTCGCCTTCCTGTTTCACAAAATCATCCGGTGTAATCACGATCAGGTGCCTGTCCGCCTGGCGCAATCGCCGCACATCCGCAATGATCGACCACGCGCTGCCTGCGCCGATAAAAAACGTCATGAGCAAGAGCGCCGTTGAAAGGCAGCCTGCGAACGCGCCCTGCTGGTAGTTATAGGGAATAGTATCAATGGCAATAAATACGAATAGACCGAAGCCAACAATAATGCCTGTCGCCCACCCCACGATACCCGTCTGCACTTTGCGTTTCAATAATGGAAGAACAAGCCAGCCCTGCGGCGAGTCTTCGTCTGACCTGGCTCTATCGAGTATCTCGGCTGCTTCCATGGCATGCTTCTCGCTTTCTGTGCTGTGAATCACCATCGTATTTGATTATAGCAGACATCGGGCGACTTGGGTATGGTCGTAAGAGCGAAAAGAAGAACGAGAAAAAAACAATGGTATCATGGTACAATAGTGAGCAGGCAACACCAGCAAGGACAGAATGGACATATGGAAGAGCGTTTGCAATTTGAAGCAAGAGAGGTTGCGCGGCAACTCCTGCTAAGCTTTCGCGAGAGCCATCAACAGTGGCAAGATGACTGCACTCCAGTCGAAGAAATTAGCGCGTGGCTCGGCCTGGAAGTTGAAACCTTTAATGCCAAGGACCAGCCTGAAGGAACATTTGGCTTTCTTGAGCCGGGAGAAAAACTGATCTGGCTGCGCCGCGATCTCAATGCAACGCTGCGGCGCTTCACACTGGCGCATGAATTGGGTCACGCTGTGCTGCATCGCACTGCCAGCCCGCAAGTATCGCGCGAGGACCCCTGCCAGGTGAGCGATGTACGCGAAGAGGTGAGCGGCCCTATCTTCCAGGAACAGGCGGATGAGGTGCTCGGTCCTGGTGTCGCGTATGATCCACGCAGCCAGCGCGAACTCTCCGCCAACATCTTCGCGGCTGAACTGCTGATGCCGCTCGAGCGCGTGCGCGCGTTGTACATTGCGCGAGAAGTTGACCCATCAAAGCTGGCCGGTACTTTTCAAGTGTCGCAAACGGCCATGCTTAACCGGCTGGTTGATGTCATTATGCGCGAGAGGGATGACATAAGCGTCCCCAATGACATTCGGGAGCAGGGTGGTACATCCCAGCATCAACAATATGACGAATTTCAATGGGCGGCTATCGAGGCGCCTACGCCGGCGCTGATCGTGGCGGGTCCGGGGAGTGGCAAAACAAGCACGCTGATTGGGCGCGCGGCATACCTCATGCACAACCAGGGGATCAAACCTGAACATATCCTGGCGCTGACCTTTTCGCGCAAGGCCGCTGCAGAAATGCAAGAACGCTTAGAGAAAATGCTGGCGTCCAATATGACGACTCCATCGGTAAGTTTGGCACTACCAACGGTCAGCACCTTCCATGCTTTTTGCGCCGAATTACTGCGCAGACATGGCGAACTGGTCGGGCTGCGCCCGGGCTTTGCCTTTATCGATAACGCGGAAGGCTATTTCCTGCTGCGTCGCATGGCGGGGGAATTGCCGCTGCATCATTATCAGAACCTCTTTAATCCGGCAGCGTACTTCCCGGACATGCTCAGCGCATTTTCGCGCGCGAAAGATGAGCTGAGAACACCAGCTATGTACAGGCAACTCGCTCAGGCCATGCTCGCGGAAGCTCAGGATGCAAAGCAGCAGGAACAGGCGGAGAAGGCGCTGGAGATTGCCGCGATCTACGAATTGTACCAGCAGCGCCTGGAGCAGCAGGGCGATACTGATTTCGGCGGCCTGATTATGCTTGCGGTGCAACTTTTGCAGGAGCATGCTGAGGTAAGAGAAGAGTTGCACGAGCAGTACCAGCACATTCTCGTCGATGAGTTTCAGGATATCAACCGCGCCAGTGGGGTGCTCCTGCGCTTACTGGCGGGTGTAGAGCAGCGCGTGTGGGTGGTCGGAGATGCTAATCAAGCCATATATGGCTTTCGCGGAGCATCACCTGCTAATATTGCCAATTTTCGTAAAGATTACCCCGGCGCGGTCGTGCTGCCGCTCAGCCGCAACTATCGCTCGCGGCCCGATATCGTCAATATAGCAGACGCCTTCCGGCGCAATCACCTGGAGGCAGAGACGCAGCCCGGCGCAATTCAGACGGCGCGTTCGACACTGGCGGAGCCTTATATAACGCTGGCGAACGCGCCCGATGAAGCCAGCGAGTTCAACGGCATCATCAACGATATGCGGCGCAAACACGAGCAGGGTTATGACTACCGTGATATGGTAGTGCTCTGCCGCACGCGCTCGCTGGCGCGCAAGATTACACGCGCCCTGGTGGCGGCTGATCTGCCCGTGATTGAACGCGGCGGCTTGCTCGAACAGCAGCATATCAGGAACTTGCTCTCGGTCGTTATGCTGCTGACCGACTCCAGTGATATGGGTATACTGCGCGCCGCGCGTTTGAGCGATCATCAATTTTCGCAGCAAGATGTTGAGATACTGCTACAGGCGGTGCATGACGAGCGCGCAAACGGGCAGAAACGCACGCTGAAAAAGTTGTTTTTACAGAATGACGCACCGCCCATGCTCAGTATCCAGGGCCGCCAGTCATTCACACACCTGTCCGAGATATTGAATGATTTGCTTCGTCCATCTAATACCAATAGTGTTTGGGCATTGTTGGCACGGTATCTTTTCATGGAAACGTCGATTGGGCGAGAGCTGCTGGCGGCGAGCGCGAGTGGAGGGGGCCAGGTCGACCGCGAGAATCTCGCTGCTGTGCAGCCCCCCTGCCATACACAAGAGCAGGCGGATGCGCTGCGTGCCGATTACAGCAGTTTGTTACAATTGGCGCGTTTTTATGACCAGCAGCAGCAAACCTTGAGGCAACAACGGGTGCAGCAGGCGAAGGAGCGTGGTGAGGAACCGGAAGCAGAGGCAGGTATTCAGGAGCGGGCTAAGGGTTTTTTGGATTACGTCACCGTGCTGCTATCCCTGCGGCAGGATGGTGGTAACAGGCGCGAGAGCGAGGCCGATAATGGGGAAGAAGTACCTGATGTGATTCGTGTGATGACGGTGCATGCCAGCAAGGGATTAGAATTTCCTGTCGTCTACCTGCCAGGTATCGCTAACTCGCGTTTCCCGGCTTCAAAACGCTGGCTGCCAGCGCCGCCGCCGCGTGGAATGGTGACAGCAGGTGACAGCGATGACAGCGCGCACGAAATCGAGGAAGCCTGCCTCTTCTATGTCGGGACAACGCGAGCGCGCGATCACCTGGTGATTAGCCACGCTGACCGCTACGGCAAAAGAAACTACAAGCGCGCTACCTATATCGATGCGCTGCTCGCGGGAGTGAGCGATGATCGAGCCATCAGGATCACCTGGCCTGAAAGCGTGGAGCATCTCCCGGCAGAGTCAGAAGATGAAGATAGCGATACGAGCGTGTCATCGCAGCCGGACGAGCGCTTCATCGCAGCCATGAAGCCCGAAACACTGCGCTCATCTGATATTGAAACCTACCAGCGCTGCCCGCGCCAGTATCTCTATGGCACAATTTACGGATTCCGCAGTGATGCAGCTGCGTATCAACTTTTCAGGAGAGCAACAGGCGAAACGCTGGATGAGCTGCAAAAGCAATTTGCCGCGTTGCAAGATGTTGAAAACGGTGAGGCACATTATCCGACCGCTCAGGAAGTGCGAGAACTCTACTCACAGCACTGGCGCGAGCACGACGGCCATATCTTGCCTTTCGGGACGATGTATGAGGAGCACGGGCACGAAGTCGCGGAATTGCTGCGGCGCAAATTGACCGAGAGCGGCGATACACACTGGCAACTGCATCCCACATATACGGTCGAGGTCGCGGGCAAAACCATCGAGATAACTATTGACCGCGTCGAGGCGCCTGCTCAGGCGGGCGAGCCGGTGAAGTTCGTCAAGACTGGCTTTGGCAGGCGCAAGGACAAAATTGACCCATCTACGCGCGAATTGCTCTACGCGCATGCCTCTCGCCAGCATCATCCCGCGCAACCTGTCGAGCTGCACTTCCACAATATGAGCACGGGCGAGACTTTCGAAATTACACTGAAAGAGAAAAAAGAACAGAAGCTATACGAGGAATTGTTGCAGACCATTGCAGGTATGGAGCGCGGCGAGTTTCCAGCAAAGCCCGATGCGCGCATTTGTCCGGGCTGCGCCTTCTTCTTGATTTGCCCGGCATAAACAGAGATTTGTACCATGCATACCAGGGACGAGGGCGACCACAAGGGTCTCCGCCGCCTTACACCACCGCTCCCGCCCTTACAATGACTACGTGTTTGGCTCCGATAGCTCATCCCCGTACATGCCGCGATATTGGGGGGGCATCATGGCGGCGATGTGGCGCATGACCTGGGTGGTGGCATCGTCGATATCTTCGCGGGTGATTTTTCTGCCTTTGGGAGCCAGCAGCATCGGCTCGCCGTAGGAGATGGTGACGCGCGGGCGAAACTTCTTCAAGGCGTATTCGCTGCCCCAGACGGCGACGGGGATGACGGGTACGCCGGAACGCAAGGCGATCATGCCCAGGCCAACATGCGCCTGCGCTAGTTGATGGTTTTTGCTGCGTGTGCCTTCGGGGAAGATGATGAATATTTTTCCGGCTTTGAGTTGTTGCTCGGCGGCGCGCAGCGATTGGCGGTCGGCCGCGCCGCGCTTGACGGGAAACGCACCCAGCAAACGCACCAGCCAGCCAACCTTGCTGTAAAATAGCTCTTCCTTCGCCATGTAGACCACTTTGCGCTTGATGTAGGCGGGAACAAGCGGCACGTCCATCCATGACAGGTGGTTGGAGGCAATCATGAACGCGCCCTCCTTCGGAATGTTCTGGTATCCGACCAGGCGCACATTCAATATCAAGAAGAAGATAAAACGCGCAACTAAGCGCAGCGATACCCAGATCCACAGAGGTGTATCGTAAGGTTCGTACAGGTTTTTCGCGGGTCTGTTCGACTTCGAGAGCTTGTTGGACTTCTCCGGCTGCTCTGGATTACCCACCGCTGAGGTTGCGCTGCTCTGCTGCGTCATGGCGATTCCTCCAGGCAGGCGTAAATCACCTCCAGCACCTGTGGGACATTGAGGTTATCGGTCATTATGACAATGGCATCATGCGCGGGTCGCATGTTTTCTTTATCGGTTTCATCGCGGCGTTCAATATCGTTCGATACTTCTTGCAGAGAGGGAAGCGCGGCACTGCCTGCTACCAGGCGTTCCTCCAACTCGGCATAGCGGCGGCGCGCGCGTTCTTCCAGGCTGGCGGTAAGATAGATTTTCAGTTCTGCATCGGGCAGCACTACCGCGCCAATATCGCGCCCAACCATCACTACCCCATCATGCTGGTATGCCAGCGCGCGCTGCTGCGCTATCAACACCGAGCGCACTTCTGGATGCGATGATACTTGTGAGACGATTTCCGTTACCGCCGCGCTGCGTATCTCCCAGGTGACATCCTGCCCACCGATCGTCACGGTATACTGGCGGCCATCCTCCACATGTGGATGGCCAATATCGATAGCGGCATGCTGCGCCAGTTCTCCCAGCGCCGCTCCATCATGCGCAGCGACTCCGCGCTCCAGCGCCAGTAAGGCAACTGCACGGTACATGGCCCCGGTGTCAAAATAGAGATAGCCCAACTTACGCGCCAACTGCTCTCCGATCGTGCTTTTCCCGGACCCCGCTGGCCCATCGATGGCGATTCGCGCTGGCCGCATATTCCCTCCGCAGGTTCGTGGTCGTCTACCTATACTCTGAGGGATTATATCATATGCTGCTGACTTCATCTTCAGTCAAATAGCGCCACTTACCTGGCGGTACATCTCCCAGTGTCAATAGCCCAATTCCTACGCGCACCAGTTCCAGCACGGGATAACCAACAGCAGCCAGCATGCGCCGCACCTGGCGCTTGCGGCCCTCGTGAATGGTCAGTGAGAGCCAGCAATTGCCTCTTACCTGCTTATAAATGCTGACCTTCGCGGGTGATGTTTTATGATGGCCTCCGTTGTCTTCCACGATTTCGACGCCGCTGCGCAGGGCTGCAAGCGCGCTTTCAGGCGGGCAGCCTTTCACCAATGCGCGGTAATGCTTCTCCATCGAGTAGCGCGGGTGCATTAAATGCAGGGCAAAGTTGCCGTCGTTGGTCAGGAGCAGCAGGCCGCTAGTATCGATATCCAGGCGGCCAACGGGGTATACACGCAGGCGGCGCAGTTCTGGCGACAGCAGGTCGAGCACGGTTGGGCGTCCCTGCGGGTCATGCGCTGTGCTTACATAACCAGCGGGCTTGTGCAGCAGCACATACGCCAGTTTTTCGGCTGCGCTTACAGGTTTCCTATCAACTGTGATGCTGTCATGTTCGGGGTCGATACGCGCGCCCTGGGTCGTTACCGTCTGCCCGTTGACCTGCACACGCCCGGCCGCTATCAGTTCTTCGGCATGCCGGCGTGAGGCGATGCCGGCATGAGCAAGATAGCGCGCCAGCCGCTCTCCCTCCTGTGGCTGCTGCGTCATGGCTCCCTCCCGACGACAATGCATGCATTACAATGCTTCTCCCGGCATGTCTGCGCGTATATGTAATGTAAGCCCTGCTGCTGGCAGGCATTTTTTGGTTCGCGCGCCAGTCCCAGTTGCTTGCACATTGAACGGGTAACCTGGTTAGAAGCGAGTCCTGGGAATGTTATGTAAAGTTCTTGCGTTTGTTCGAGCAGCGCGTGATCCTGCTCGACGTGCGCAACGGCGGCAGCGAAAGGCAAGACCACGTTGCAAACAAGTATATCGGCTCGCGTAGCACCAACATCTGAAAATATCGCGCGCAGCCGGGTGATGATATCGTCAGTCATTGTAAGGGCGGGAGTGGTTGGGCGGATGGGTGGAGACCCTTGCGGTCGCCCTCCATCTGCGTGAGCGGGGATATCAAGCGCAGACCCTTGCGGTCGCCCTCCGTCTTTGTGCGTGGTTGTAACGGGTAGGGATCCTCCATCCACAATGGTGATGGCTCCTCGTATCGTTTCCCACGCGCCTGTTGCGCGCCATTGCTCGACCAGTTTGCCGGATGCGCGCAAACGTCCGGCATCAAGAGGCGAAGGTGTGGCGGCACGACCCGATGGCTCCGGGACATTACTCGCAAGTCCTACAAGCCGCTGGCCGATGGCGCGAAAGAAGGCGCGATCGCGTCCATAGCCAAGCGCCTCAACCAGCGCGGGTATCAGGCAGACATCGTATGCGCTGAACGGAGGATGCGGGTGAGCTTCGCGCAATAGCGCCAGCAAGCTATGTGCCTTCTGCTCGAAGCGCAACATGCCTGCGCGCGCCAGTAG
>DATGGW010000186.1:0-3192 GCA_035308345.1 Ktedonobacteraceae bacterium
TGCCATAAGCCTGGCCGCTAAAGCCTTGCTGACCGCCTGGCGCCTGCCCATTAAAATTCTGTTGCGCACCATAAGCCTGGCCGCTAAAGCCTTGCTGGGTGCCGTACGCCTGGCCACTAAAGCCTTGTTGGCCGCCAAACGCCTGACCGCTGAACTGAGGCGTAAAGGCAGGCTGAGAGCCAAAATCCTGCTGGTTGCTAAATGCGAACTGGTATGAGCCAGCGTTCTCAGGCTCCTGCGCCTGTGGCAGGGGGAGGAAGTCGGGTGAAAAGCCCTGATTCCAGTCGTTGTTCATACCCATATCTTGCTGGTAATACTGGTTGCTATCGCCTCCAGGCAGAGCTGGCCTACCGCTGTCCATACCTGGGTAGACATCCACCATTTCATGCGCTTGATCCGGCAAACGGAAGGTCGAGACCGAGGCGCGCAACTGATCGGCAAGCTCCGACAGATAACTGACGCTCATCGATGCTTCCTGTGTGCCGCTATTTGTCTGGTGAGTAATTTCCGAGATTTCTCCCATTGCGATAGCCACATTCTCCGAAACCTGCGCCTGCTCATTGGCAGCCAGCGCGATATCCTCGATCATCTGCGCCTGCCGTTCCACAGCAGCATAGATGGAGTTCAGGGCGCGGCCCGCGTCATCAGCAAGCTGCGATCCCTTCACCACTTCCTGGGTGCTATCTTCCATAGCAACGACGGCCTCGTAGGTATCGCCCTGAATACTCTTGACGAGCGTCTCAATGCGTTTGGTTGACTCGGTAGAGCGTTCCGCCAGGAGACGGATCTCATCGGCCACCACTGCAAAACCGCGTCCATGTTCACCGGCCATAGCCGATTGGATGGCAGCGTTCAGGGCAAGCAGATTTGTCTGATCGGCAATGTCTTCAATGATACGAATGATTTCGCTGATCTCGTTGGAGCGCTCACCCAGACGTTTGATCTTCTTCGAGGTTTCTTGCACGTTTTCACGAATGAGCATCATGCCTTCAATAGACTGGCGCACCGCATCCTGACCAACATTAGCATTACGCAGCGCATCCTGGGCTGCTTCAGCGCTTAAACGAGCGTTGTGGGCAACGTTCTGGATGAAAGTAGCCAGTTCTTCCACCGCCTGGGTGGTTTGAGAAATCTGCGCCACCTGGGTCTCGGAGGCATTGGTCAGTTCTGAAGTACGATCAAGAATACGGCGTGTCGCATTTGTCACCTGTACAGCAGTTGCCTGCACCCGTCCGACGACTTTCGCCAGTTCCTCGATCATATAATTAAACGAGTCAGCCAGCACTCCTAACGTATCCGGCGTCACCTCAGCCTGGACGCGCAGGTCACCATCACCGACCGCGCTTACTTCCTGGAGGAGTTTCTCGATCTGCGCTTGCAGGGCCGCGGCGTCACTTCCACTTCCGCCGGCGATGCTGGGAGCGCCGCCCGATCCGAAATTCTGGCTGTCCAGGAGTGAGTTTATCGACATGGCTAGCCTGGCAAACTCATCGTCACCGTTGACAACAGCGCGGGCCGTCCGGTCTCCACCGGCAAAGTTTCGACACACATCCACGAGGTTTGAGAGCCGATCCTGGACTCCTCGTCGCACAAAATAGTTGGCCGCCAACACTACCACCAGCACCACAAGCGCGGCCCCGACCAAAGCATACGTAAAGTTTGGATCGGCGGTGCCTTTTAACACCCCCAGGATTAAAAAAGCAATCTCAGGTACGGCAAGTGAAACAATAAGTGCTGTCTGCAATAATGAGCTTATTGTCATGCCACCATTTTCAGTGTCATTCATCCGCCAGGCCTCCTCTCCTGTGAAGCAGTTTTTCTATCGAAGCATGCATAGTATGCAGCCTCTTCACGACAGGTGCATCATCTTTTAGAACGAAAGCGTTCTTGATTCACCTTGCAGTTATTTATATCTACCAGCACTCTGCCCGACTCTTCCATCTAAGTATAATGCTGCATCTTTTCAGAGAAAAGTAAACGAGAGGCATCCAGCAGAATGACACTGCGTTTACCCAGGAGAGCAGTTCCCTCGACGAAAGGCGCCAGCCGCTGCGGGATGGGCGCCCGGCGCGCATCGGTTATGATGGCTTCGGGCGGAATAGATGTCATCTCACTCACACTATCAACCACCAGGCAAATGACCATCTCATTATATTTGACCGATAATAGCCGCGTGCGGGGATTGTGTGGAAGAACCTCCATCCCCAGGAAAGCCCTCAGGTCTACCACCGATGCAATCGAGCCACGCAAATTGATGACACCTATCACCCAGGGAGCGACGTGAGGAATGGGAGTCACATCCGCCAGTCGTTCCACACCTTGAACATGTTCAGCCTTAAACCCCAGTTCACGTTCCAGCAAGGAAAAAACCAGGTAATTTTCGCCAATTAAAGTGACGCCGCTTTCCTCTTGCGTGGTATCGTCGCGCCGCCATATGCCCGATAATGATTGCGGCTGCGCTCTTGCATCGCGCTGCAACATGCTTAGACTCCTATAGCTACATGATAACTAAACAAGGCGTCGAACGTTACTCACCAGTTCATCTTCGCTAAACGGCTTGGTCATATACATATCCGCACCTTGCCGCAATCCCCAGGATTTATCCAGTGGAGTACTTTTACTTGTCAACAGAATAATCGGTATATGTTTGCTTGCGTCGAGGCTCTTGAGTTTCCGACACAATTGAAAGCCATTTTGTTTAGGTAACACAACGTCTAAAACGATGCATTCCGGTTGTTCCCTGAACACTTTTTCAAGAGCTTCGTCGCCATCGACGGCTGTAACAACATCGAAGCCGCTATTACGCAGCGGCGTTGCGATCATGGTTAACTCTGTCCAGCTATCATCTACAACGAGTACTTTCTGTCCTGGCATACTAGTATACCTTTCCTTTGAAATGGTGCAATAATTACACCTGGCCTATGGGAAAGAAGGGCTACCAGCAAAGCTACAGGACAAGCCCTACCCACGACGTCGCAGTCGGGTGCGCATCCCTTCATATTGCGGCGGCATACGTTGTTCCCAGCCTGCAAGATGCTTCTTCACGGTCTGAACCAGCTCTGCGGAGTCAAACGGTTTAGTTAAATATTCGGTTGAGCCGGCAAGCCGACCGCGCATCTTATCAAACAAACCATCCTTCCCACTCAGCATAATAATAGGTATTGCGCGAAACTGCAAGTTTTTCCGTACTAT
>DATGGW010000187.1:0-2020 GCA_035308345.1 Ktedonobacteraceae bacterium
CCAGCGTTGCCCTCTGCACCGAGGACATGCTGTCGGGTGAATATACGTGGCAGGTGGGGAACAATCATAGCGTTGAGTTGCTGGAGCGCATACAGCGCCTGGTAACTGAATGCGGTCGCAGCATGCAATCTATCGAAGCCATTGCGGTTGCCAATGGGCCAGGATCGTTCAATGGGCTGCGCGTCGCAGTAGCTACTGCAAAGGCCCTGGCTTTTGCCCTGCGCGTTCCCCTCGTGGGAATCAGCACGCTGGATATTATCGCAGCGCAGCAACAGCAGTGGCGCGGCCCTATCTGCGCTGCGCTTGAAGCGGGACGCGGTGAATTGTACGCGGCATGTTACATCTTCAACGAGAGTGTGGCAGAAGGACAACTTACTTACAACATGTGCAGGCTGAGTGACTACCTGCTAGATGCTCTGCCGCAGTTGAAAGACTATCTCCTGGCGCATCTCAGCGAATGGGCAGGCGTGCCTGGCGAACGACGGTTGCCGCCTATCCTCTTTTGTGGTGAATTGAGCGAGACATCACGCGCAGCCCTCTCTGAACAGTTGCCAGGGAGCGTGTTTCTCGCTCCTATACAATCCGCGCGTCATGCTGCGACACTGGCAACCCTGGCGTTCCAACGTTTCCATCACGGCGTCGTGGACGATCCTTTGTTACTTGAGCCGCTGTATTTGCGGCGACCTTCAATCACCACCAGCGCTCGTAAGCAGCCACTGCTTGGAGGCAAAACACATCGGTCGAGTGATCTGGCGCAGACAGAAAGGGGAGAGGGTGCGTTAC
This sequence comes from Ktedonobacteraceae bacterium, assembly GCA_035308345.1. Lineage (GTDB taxonomy): Bacteria > Chloroflexota > Ktedonobacteria > Ktedonobacterales > Ktedonobacteraceae > CF-113. The sequence goes on from DATGGW010000187.1 coordinate 784, forward strand.
ATCATTGAGCGTATGACAATGGCAGACGTGCCGCGCGTCATCGAAATCGAACGCCTGGCCTATCCATCAACCTGGCCTCCCAGCGCCTATCGCAAGGAACTCCAGGATAACCGTTGGGCGCATTATATCGTCTTGCGGGATAAGAAAATCGCCGAAGAGCACCTGGTGATGGCTGCGCAAGAGCCAGAGAAGCCCCGCCGACTTTTCCCACTCTCGCTGCTGCCTGGTCGCCAATCGACGACCATTACCTCGCCGAATCTGGCTTCCATTCTCGGCTTTGCCGGACTATGGTTGATGGTTGACGAGGCGCACATCACGACCATTGCCATGCATCCCAACTATCGCCGCCTGGGTCTGGGTGAGTTCATGCTGGCCAGCCTGATCGACATTGCTTATAGCATCGGCGCAAAGTGGGTCACGCTCGAAGTGCGCATCACCAACCATAATGCGCAGAATCTCTATCGCAAATATGGCTTCCACGAGGCGGGCATCCGCCATCGCTATTATAGCGATAACAATGAGGATGCCTTGATTATGTGGACTGATGAGATCAATTCCCCTGCCTACAAACAAAAATTTCAAACGCTAAAAGCTGACCTGATGCACAAATTGGAGGCGCAATAACCTCACCCCGGGCAGCCGCAGCGGGCGTCCTGGCGAGGTTAAACGTAAAACTATGCTCATATTAGGCATCGAAAGTTCATGCGACGAAACGGGGGCCGCTATCATCAAAGATGGGCGTTATTTGCTCTCAAATGTCGTTGCCTCACAAATTGAAATCCATAATCGCTATGGCGGCGTAGTGCCAGAGGTCGCTTCACGCCAGCAACTCGCTACCATCATTCCGGTGATTGAAACCGCCATGGAACAGGCGCAGTGCGGCTGGGAGCACATTGACGCGGTGGCGGCGACCTACGGTCCCGGGCTGGCCGGTTCGCTGCTCGTCGGATTGACGGTTGGTAAAGCTATCGCCCTGGCTCATCAGCTTCCATTCCTCGGCGTTAATCACCTCGAGGCTCATATTTACGCAAACTGGCTGCGCAAGCAAACCTACACGCGCCTCGCGCCGGAAGCAGATGATGCAGATTGGGAGTATCAGGAGGGCGATCCGACCTTCCCCTTGATCTGCCTGATTATTTCGGGTGGGCACAGCGAGCTGGTGCTGGTGCGCGGCCATGGTCAGTACGAATTGCTGGGCCGCACTCGCGACGATGCCGCCGGAGAAGCCTTTGACAAG
>DATGGW010000188.1:0-26268 GCA_035308345.1 Ktedonobacteraceae bacterium
TCACCCGCCGAGACGCACACGCGCACGGACGAGAAATCGAAACGCTTCTCAGCATCCGGCAGGGCCAGCATACTGGCATATAGCGTGGGAACACCAAAGAAAATAGTCGGGCGATAGCGCTGCACCACCTTGAACATATCCTCGGCCAGCGGGCGACCGGGATACAGCACCGTGCTGGCTCCCACGCCAAAGGGGAAGTACAGGCCATTGCCGAGGCCATAGGCAAAGTAGAGTTTCGCGGCAGAGAAGGTGATGTCATGCTCGTTGATGCCCAGAATGGGTTTAGCGTAGTATTCGATGCAGAAGGTCATATCATGCTGCAGGTGGACGCAGCCCTTGGGAAAACCTGTGCTGCCAGAGCTATACAACCAGAGCGCGCTGTCATCTTTGCTGGTGCTGGCCGCCTCCAGCGTAGGTGATGCCTTTTGCGACCACTTTTCAAAGTCGTGCAGCGCTGTCCTCTCCTGCTCGCCGCTCTCGTCCAGGCCAACCACGACCACGTGGCGCAGGTACTTGAGTTCGGGCAGTATGTGCGCCAGTTGCTTCCAGAGTGCTGCGTGAACGAGTAAGATGCGCGCCCGGCTGTCGTTGAGCATGTAAATATAATCGTTGGGTCGCAGCGATGTATTCAGGGGAATGGGTACCGCGCCTATTTTGATGGCGCCGAAGAAAGCAGCGGCCAACTGTGGCGAGTCGAGCATGAGCAGGGCCACACGCTGTTCCAGGTCGAGACCCAGGTTGAGCAGGCCATTGCCGATACGATTGGTAAGTTCGGCGACCTGCGCGTAGGTGTATGCCTGTCCTTCATAATAAATAGCGGTTTTACTGCCGCGCTCCTCGACAAGATTATGATCTAAAAAGGCGGTCGCGGCGTTGAACCGATCCGGCACGACTACCGTCGGGATGTTTGACATAAGGCATACCTCTTTTCTTTTGGGGGCGCGGCCTATCCATGTGAACGCGCCCGATTCCCTTTCATTAGTATTTTACCTCAAACTCAGGTATAAGAGAAACTCTACCACCAGAGGCGTACCTCATTCAGAGCCTTGACAACAAAATAAATCATAAAGTAGTATTATTTTAAACTCGTTAAAAGAAGCAGTTCTCGAATTAATCCTTGTTTCTTGCAAAGAATACCCTTTCACTCAATAGCATAGAATGTTGCCCCAGGAAATGACATTGATTTTTTTGGAGGAAAGATAGTGCTAACCAGTGATACTAATAAGTATGATATTTTTCTGAGCTATACGCATTTTGATGATGGGGAACAGCTAAGAATTACTAAACTCGTCAGTTCTATGGAAACCATTTTTCGTGCATTAACCGGCCGTATTCTACGAGTTTTTCTCGATATTAGAACGATTGATACAGCCCAAATATGGGAAGAACGTATTCTTCATGCAATTGAGAACAGCACTGTTCTGGTTGCTATTTTAACTCCATCTTACTTTACTTCTGAATGGTGTGGTAAAGAGTGGGATTATTTTATAAATCTTGAAAACAAAAGCAGAGCATCCGGTAAAATATCTGCTGAACAAGGCTTGATTTTTCCGATCAAGCTGATCGACTGGAATAGAATCCTGAGACTTTCGGATATCGAGCAACGCCGTCTTGCGGAAGCTAGTCGAAGACAATTTATTAATTTTGAGAATCTTTTTCCGGGCGAGAAAGCCTTTGAGGATAGAGTTAAGAATTTAATGGATGATATTATCACTACTTTATCTCATTTGGAAAACAGAACGCGACTAACAAACAGTCCAGAAAATACAAACTTTGGAATGTCTCAATTTAATCAACTAAATGGGCCAAATCAATTCGTAGCCAGACTGGGCACGAATAGGGAACAATTCATCCAGCGTTTAAGCCAGGCAGCACGTGTAACTATTATTGGTATTACTCATGAAAAGCTTATTGAGTATTTGCAGCAAGCCCTGGATATTAAGAAAAGAGAGCAAGGGCCTGAAGCTTTCTGGCTCTCAATTCGTATTATCTTCCCAAGCGAGGCAGTACTCGCTGTGGTGTTTGATGATCTTGTAACGGAATTTCCAAAACGAATAGAAGCCAACTTGAAACGTACACGCATTGCTGGTCAAGCAAAACGCGCTATATCTTACTTCCTGATTCGAGAAGGTCATCCACAACATTGGTACTTGTACGAGTACGATTTTATGCTCCCTTTTACGGGAGCAATCTTTGAGATGCAAGATGGTCAGAAAGTCGTGCAAATCGCAACCATTCGACCGGGTTATAAAACCCATGAGCATTTATTCTTCGAGTTTTCCAGTGAGGCCAGCATAGTAGCATATTATCAAGCAGCATTTGAGGAGATTATTCACCATAGTCTTGAGCAAGATGAAATAGTATTAGTGGGTACTCCGCAATTTCAAGGGGGTTATGGATTCATCTGTCAGCATGCAAGGTTTAGAAGAAGCGTTCTGCTGCCAAATCCCGATTCGAAGGATTGGCTTGCAGCTGTTCTTATAATTCTTTGGCATGAAGTGGACGGTAAAGCAAAGCCTTTGCTGCAAATCAGAACGAGTGAGAATGCTACCAGGGAGCTAGACAGACTTTCTAATCTTAGTGGCTACATCAACCAGCAGGATTGTCAAGAATTCGACACCGGAAAATCTAGAGAGTTTTTATTACTGCCATCCGCCTATGAGAATGCCACCAGGCGCGAACTGCAAGAGGAACTGGATATTAAAGATTTTACCTGGCCTAAGCCTGAGCTAGTGGGTGAAGCACGCTTTTATTATCCAGATCGTGAAAATTTGTATTTTTACATTTGCCGGGTAAAGATAGATTTCCCTCTTCATTGGATACAACCAGTTGCCCAGTTGCGGGATTGGACTTTCCAAGAAATTCTTAAGGTAAGGGAATATCAGGTACTCTCGATGGCTTGTACTTTGCTTGATATGGATAAGAATCATCTACGTCAACTGAATCTTGCTATACAAGTAATGTACGATAATTTGATTTTGCACCGGCAAATGGCAATTGCCCAACGCTTAATCGCGACAGTACAATTGACAGAGAATGAAGAAAAAGACTTCCAAGAATTGCAAAAAGAGCTGCGAGCCCTGATGATTCACTGCCAGGTTAAGTACGATTTTAATGGGAAACGCCGCACGGTTTTGGGACTTGCTGGTCTACAATACCGTGAATTTTTTAGTGTGTTGGTTCCAGTTTATGCCTCCTTGGGAGTAGAAGGAGCTGCTGAGTATTTGGAATGGCTTAGAACGGATGAAGTGGTTAGTATTTCTTTTGAACGCTTGCAAGCGCATTACGCAAATGCACAATCTATCCACGATGCAATATTAGATTTATAAGGAGAAGAAATATGACAGACTCATGGACGCCTGAAAAGGGTATTATCGAATTCTTCGACAAAGTTTATAGTCAATATGAACATTACTGGCAGCGACCTCCTAATCATTATTCCAAACCATGGGTTATGTTACTTGAAGCATTGTCTAATCGTCAACCAGGATTGGCATTGGATTTAGGCTCTGGAGAAGGTATAGATGCCATCCGTCTAGCTCGCCTTGGTTACCAGGTAGACGCAGTAGAAGGCAGTGCCGTTGGCGCAGAAAAGACTGAAAGGTTTGCTCGTGAAGCTGGAGTGCGTGTGAACGTGATGCATATGGATGCGCAAGATTTTCAACCATCCCGACAATATGATCTTATTATCTGTAATGGACTCTTGCATTACGTTGAAAATAAAGCTCTGATATTGCAGAGAATGCAACAAGCTACAAAGCCGGGGGGATACAATATGGTGTTTCTTTTTAGTAACTATAATCCAGTTCCAGAATGCCACCGGATCATTAATGTTTACTGTGATAAGGAAGATGGTATCACCAGTTCCTTTTACCGTGATTGGCAACATACTCTATTTTTAGAGCATAATAAACAGGATCACGCTCATACAGATTTCCCACCACATCAACATAGCATGATTAAAATCGTAGCTAAAAAATCTGACGGTCTTCATCTATAACCCTGGGCATCGGTTGTTTGCCTTGCTTCGCCCCGTGGCCTGGGCTGAGATTTCACTGCAGTGGCCGGTCATAGGTGGTTAGTGAGGGCTGCAACCCCAGGTACAAGAGAAACTCCCGATTGCCATCGCGTCCATAGATCGGTGAGTCGGTCAGTCCTCGCACCTGCAGCGGCGTATGCTCTGCGATCCACGCCTGCAACTCCTCGACGACGCGCGCATGCACCGCCGGGTCGCTGATAACGCCCGCGCCCCGGTCAACCTCGGCTTTGCCCGCCTCAAATTGCGGCTTGACCAGGGCCACTACCCATGCCTCCGGCGCCAGCAAAGGAAGCAGTGGCGGCAGTATGAGGCGCAGGGAGATGAAAGAGACATCGATCACAGCGCATTGTATGGGTTCGGGCAGCGTTGTAACGTGACGCATATTGGTATGCTCCATCACCACCACGCGCGGGTCGTTGCGCAGCGTCCACGCCAGTTGCCCGCGCCCGACATCGATGGCATAGACGCGCCGCGCTCCGTGCTGGAGCAGGCAATCGGTAAACCCGCCGGTAGAGGACCCGATATCGAGCGCCACCAGCCCGCTCGCATCAAGCGCGAAGGTTTGCAGCGCCTTTTCAAGCTTGAGGCCGCCCCGGCTGACGTATTTCAGCGCGCCGCTGTTCCCCGTGATGCGGTATTCGGCATCGAGTGGCGCCAGCATACCGGGCTTATCGGCCAGGCGATCGCCAAGATAGACCTGGCCCGCCATGATGAGCGCGCGCGCGCGTTCCCGGCTTGGGGCCAGGCCGCGCCTCACCAATGCGATATCGAGTCGCTCTTTATTCGCTGCCATGTTATGTTTTCTGGTAGTAATAGCATAATGCGCCCGCGCCGATGAGCCCCACGTTGACGCCCAGTTCCGCTATGCTGATACGCACTGACTCGTAGGGGGCGCGCATAGTGCGTTCCTGGGTGATGCGCCTGGCTGGTTCCATCAGCATGTCACCCATCATAGTAACACCCCCGCCCAGGATAATACGATCCGGGTTAAAGATATGAATGATATTGACGAGGCCTACACCGAGCGCCTCGCCCGCCTGCGCGATAATCTCGCGCGCCAGGGGAATGCCTGCTTCCGCTGCTCGCGCAACTGTGTGCGCATTGACGCGCGGAGCCTCCTCAACGCCTCCCCACTCGTCGGGTTCGCTCAGATCTTGCGCGGCGGGTAAAGCAGCCTGATCTGGAATAGTGGTGGGATGTTCCAGCATCGTATCGACGAAAGCCAGCAGCGCGGCTCCCTGGCCGGCTGCGATGGCTTCATTGGTCATGCGCGCGATAGCAGTGCCGGACGCGTAATATTCCAGGCAGCCCAGGTTGCCGCAGTTGCAGCGCTCGCCTTTCCAATCAATCGACATATGCCCCAGCTCTGCTGCTGTCCCGCTGACACCCTCGAAAAGTTTACCGCCGATGATCACGCCGCCGCCGATGCCTGTGCTGACGGTCAGGTACACCATATCTTTACAGCCCCGTCCCGCGCCAAACATATATTCGCCCAGGGCTGCCGTGTTTGCATCGTTCTCGATGTAGATGGGAAACTGGTATGGTTGGTAACGTCGCTGAAAAATTTCGCGCAGCGGCACGCGCTCCCAGGCGGGTAAGTTGGGTGGAGAGTAAATAATGCCCGTGCGGTTATCCAGGGGGCCAGGCGTTGCGACCCCTATGCCTGTAATGGAGTCGAAGGTGACATGCGCCTCTTTGAGCGCTTGCTCTATGGCATTGAAGACACGCGGGATAGTGTGCTCAGGTTTGGGATATTCTCCGGTGGGCATGCTGACACGCGAGAGTAACTGCGCACCCTGTAGCACGGCGGCGCGCAATTGCGTTCCACCGATGTCTACGCCTATTACAAGCGGCAAAGTCCCCTGGTCGGCTGAAATGGCGTCGTTCATATCGTATCGTGTTCTCCTTCGTAACTCTCCTGTGTAGTCTGTTGTAGATGATACTGCATTTGAGAAGTCGGGACAAGGGTATTTATCAAGTAAATAAAGGCTGTCATTATCGTGCTATAGTATGTAAAGATGGAGCATACATAACAAGCAAAATATGTTCTGGAAAGTCCTATTGATATGAAAATTGCATTCTCGCGCAACAAAGGGCCATTCAGGATTGGTTTCCTGGCCGGCCTGGCGGCTGGTGTCGTCGCTTCTGTGGCGATGCTTTTTATCTATGTGACATGGAATGGTGTATCGCTGCCCGATGTTTTTGGCTCTGAACTGGTCACACTGATGCCCCTATCGCTGTTTGATTATTTGCACCAGTTAATTGGTGAGGATGCTAAAACTATTCTATTCTATGGTGTTCTGGTGGGGCAGTGCCTCGTGTTCGCGCTGAGTGGGGCGTTCTATTATCGCTTCATGAATGCCCGGCAAGCGCAGGGAGATCGCTTGCTCTGGCATCACGGGTTGATGCTGGCCGCGATCCTGTGGCTCTTCGCCGGTGGGATACTGCTGCCGCTGACGAATGCTGGTTTCTTCGGCGCGAGCCTGGATGCCGGTATCGGTGTAGGTATGCTGAGCCTGGGCATAGTCGGCGTCATCTTTGGCCTGGTCTTCGTTTATGTCGCGAACTGGCTGGCGGCTTCCCTGATCGTCGTGGACGCGGGCGCAATAAATCAAGCCTCCACAAGGCGTGAAGAACTGCTGGCCGAGGAGCAGGATGGGACAGTTTCGCGCCGCACCTTGCTGAAGCGCGGCCTGGTAACGGCGGGCATCGTATTGGCGGGAGCGGGTATCTGGCGCTTTATCACGAGTGGCGCCAGCGCGTCAAAAGTGCCTGTGGCCCAGTTATTGAAGAATTACAAGAGTAAGATTGTGCCGCCGCCAACGCCCAATTATGGCGAGATCCAGCCCGCGCCTTTTCTCTCTCCCGAAATCGTCCCGAACGATCAGTTTTACCTGGTTTCGAAGAACCTCTCTGGCGATCCCACTGTTGACGGCTCCTCCTGGAGTTTGCGTGTTGATGGCGAGGTCGAGCGGCCTTTCACCCTCAACTACCAGCAGTTGATGTCCCAGCCTATGCAGCAGCAGTACGAGTCGCTGATGTGCATTAGCAACGATGTCGGCGGCCCCTATATGGGCAATGCGAAATGGGAGGGCATTCAACTGGCCGCTCTGTTGCAGCGCGCGGGCGTGAAAAGCGGCGCGACTAAAGTCGTTTTTCATGCAGCCGATGATTATAGCGACAGCATTCACCTCAGCAAAGCTCTGGAACCGACAACACTGCTCGCGGTTCGCATGAACGGCGTCGCGCTGCCGCAGGAACATGGTTTTCCAGTGCGTATGCTGGTGCCAGGTATTTATGGAATGAAGCACTGCAAGTGGCTAAATCATATCGAAGTAGTGAATTATAACTTCCTGGGCTACTGGCAACAGCTCGGCTGGAACGACCTTGCCAACGTGCGCCTGACTTCGCGCATCGATACACCCCTGGATGGCGGCAACGTTCTCGCCAATCGCACGACCTACATTGCAGGCGTGGCTTTTTCGGGTAACAAAGGTATCAGCGAGGTGGATGTCAGCCTCGACTCCGGCCAGACCTGGCAGCGCGCCGTCCTCAAACAGCCAGGGTCGGATCTAACCTGGGTGATCTGGGAATACGCCTGGAAGCCGACAACGAGGAGCAACGTGATAATCACGGTGCGCGCCATCGACATGGAAGGCAATGTGCAGGACCCCAACATAGCACCCCCCTTACCAAATGGGTCATCGGGCTACCACAGTATCTCCACCATCGTTTCATAGATAGGACACAATATAGACGGCGCAGGAACCAGGGGCTGGGCGCCTGGGCCTGCCAGTACCCTATACGGTGGCGCCTCCGTTCGTGTAGGGTAGGGGCGCACCCTTGCGGTCGCCCTGGAAATACTCGACGAAAGTGTCCGCTTTCCACGCCTTCGATGATTATAGTAGTGAAGGCCGAACGCATATTTTATGGCAAAGCCTTTCTGAAAGGCCGCTGGGGTAAGGCCAAAATGGTGACGGATGTTCAGGGGGAAGTAGAGCGTCTACGCGCGGGGAATACGCAGACATTTTGCTCTTTGGTCGAACGGTTACAACAACCTCTCACGGGCTATTTGCATCGCCTTGTTGGTGATAGAGAAGTGGCGCTTGACCTTGCGCAGGATACTTTTTTGCAGGTGTATAAAGAAATAGGGAAGACATCGGGCGAACTCAAGCTGGACGCCTGGATCTATCGTATTGCCACAAACTATGGCCTGCGCCACCTGAACAGGAAACGCCTGAGGCAGATAATCCGCATTGAGAGCGATGAGGCTTTTGATGATAGCCTGGCAACGGCTGGCCCGGAAGATCAGACGGAGACGCGCATTCTCGTGCAACAGGCTCTTAGCAGGATGAATCCGAAAGATGCAGCAATTCTGCAACTTCACTTTGGCAATAGTTTCAACTATGAAGAAATTGGCCACATACTCAAGATGAGTTCGGAGGCCGTTCGTAAACGGGTGGCTCGTGGCGTGGAGAAGTTTCGCGCGCTGTACGGAGAAATGCCCGCGGCGCAGGCGCGGAATATAGGACCCCAGTTCATCGGGGTCAGGAGAGATGGAAGATAGCGTATGGTCAGTGATTCAGCGTGGAAAAAGGATGCGAGCGGCATAGAACATCCTGCTCATAGTATCTTACTTGCATTTATTCGTGAACAGTGTCCTGAACATGAAAAGCGCATCCACGCGCATCTCGCATTATGCGATCAATGTGGTCAGACCTACGCCGGGCTGTCACAGACGAGCAATACACTGAACAATCTCGAGCAGATGCCGCGTTACCTGCGCTACCCTGAGTTAGAGCCAGAATTGGTACTGGCCCACGCTCAACGCGGTGTTCCTTTACGGAGCGCGTGGACAGGTCGGCGTAAGCGGGAAATGCAGGGAAAGCAGCAAGAGGCAAAACGTGTAGGGGCGCGATTTATCGCGTCCGCTCCTAAGCCGTCTTTGCGCATGGTGAGCTTACCGGCCTCTTTCGGGTTGCTATTACTTTGCATGGTAGGTGTGCTCATGGTGGCATACGCGCTTGTAAATATCGTGAAGCCGCCTCTCTTACCAGGAGATGCGCCGGTCAAGTACCATGTCAACAACCAGCCGAATTCGGCTCTGTTGGAAGGGCATACGCCAACGCCATCCGCTGTAGTTGTCAGTTCGATGCCTGGCCCGGTGATTGCGCTTTGCTCATCACCTGGAGATACTCGCCTTGTGATCTGTGGGTCCGGTTTCAAACCCAAAGACAGGGTAGAGTTAGTGGTAACTGCGCCGGGAAACAAGCGGCCAATATTGACACAGAAATTGACAATCAATGCGCAAGGTGGGTTCAAACAAAGCCTGAATGTATCCGCTTGCAAGAATCTAGCGATAACGGTAGTTACGGGAGATGTATCGCATAAGCCGTTCATATCTTTGAAGACGCTGATAATTAGTTCAATGCCCGGTTGTATCGGCCAGGCGTAGACGACTGGACCGTCCGCGAATTAAATCGCCACGCCGGCAGCCAGAGATAAAGTTCTGTGTGGAAGGGAGATAGACACAATGCAAAGACAATGCGCCTGGTGTTTGCGGCTGATGGATAGCCGGGGCGAGCGAACATCGCTGCATCCTATACCAAAATTGTATGAGGCTACGCATGGCATGTGCCGTATCTGTGGAACCTACTGGTTAGAACAGGCCATGCGCGACACTGAGGAGCAAATCGCGGCTGTTCCTGTATTTCGCGAGCCGGTCTATCGCTGCTAAGATATCCTCTCTCCAGCTGGCGGTTTTATACCGTCAGAGGGTCGGGTTATGCTCTTCATCGTGGGTGCGTTTATCGCTCCCCTGTGGATTGAGCGTGCTGTGCTCTTCCCCCCAGAGCGCAGCAGCCCGATCCTTTTTTCTTTGCACATGACTACTTAAGTACAATCACATTACTTTCCCAGATAGGCACTTATGACTACGCGGGTGGTTCGCTTAAAAACTCAAGCATATACAGGTTCACCTGCTCAGGCTGTTCCTGTTGCACCCAGTGGCCGCTATCAGGGACGCGCCTGATCTCCAGCTTATTAACCCATTGCTCGAGTCCCATCGTAAGTTCGATGCCCAGCGCGATATCATGCTCGCCCCAGATCAGCAATGTAGGCACGCCGATCTGGTAGGAGCCGCCGGTGTAAGCAGTCGGAAGCCTGCGAAAGATCTGGCGGTAGTAATTCAATGCGGCAGTCATGGCGCCGGGTTTGCTCATCGCCTGCCGGTATTTTTCTATATCACCGGGCGTGAAAGCCCCTTTTTGCAGCGCTGCTCCCCGCAACATTCTGCCGATGCCTTCAGCATGGTTGCGCAGCAGGAGAAATTCAGGCAGCCAGGGCAACTGGAAGACGAAGATATACCAGCTTTTACGCAGTTGTTTGAAGGTGCGAAATTCGCGCATCAGCGCACCGGGATGCGGCGCGTTCAGTACAATCAGGCGTTCCGTCAGCTCAGGATAACGAATGGCGAAGTGCCATGCCAGCACGCCTCCCCAATCATGGCCCACGATTACGGCCTTCTCGTATCCCAGTCCCTTTATCAGCCCGACAATATCCCGCATGAGGGTAGCCACGTCATAACCCTTGCGCGGCTTATCGCTATCGTTGTACCCGCGCATATCCGGCGCAACCACCCTATAGCCATGTTCCGCCAGCACCGGAATCTGGTAACGCCACGAGTACCAGAACTCAGGAAAACCATGCAGCAGCACAACCAGTGGCCCCTCACCCTGTGTCACGTAATGCATGCGTATGCCATTGGTCATGATGTCGCGGTGCTTCCACGCCTCCATTGTCGTCATGAAACGTTTCCTTTAGAGCACGAGGGCGACCGCAAGTGGGGATGGGTGGGGACCCTTGCGGTCGCCCTCGTGCTACTCTCATTGAGACATTACTCCCCGCTGGTATCGTTGTACACGATGGCGCGTTTCACCTGCTCGATGAGGTCTGTGACAGGGATACCGCGCGGGCAGGCATCAGAGCAGTTGAAAATGGTGCGGCAGCGCCACACGCCGTTGCGCTGGCCCAGAATGGCGAGGCGTTCTGCTCCGCCCTGGTCGCGGCTATCGAAGATGAAGCGATGCGCATTGACGATGGTAGCCGGCCCGACCCAGTCGGAGTTACCCCACACCGACGGGCAGGAGCCTGTACACGCGCCGCACAGGATGCACTTGGTTCCCTCGTCGTAACGCGCGCGCTCTTCTGGACTCTGCAAACGCTCGGTGCTGGGTTCCGCGTCGTCGGTAATCAGGTAGGGCTTGATGGATTTGTACTTATCAAAGAAAGGGTCCATATCCACGACAAGGTCTTTGATGACCGGGTAGCCGAGCATTGGCTCAATCGTCACCTTATTGCCCACGTCGCGAATCAGCACTTTGCAGGCCAGGCGATTGCGCCCGTTGATACGCATCGCATCTGAACCGCAGACACCGTGCGCGCACGAGCGGCGATAGGTCAGCGTCCCATCCATCGTCCACTTGACGGTATTCAGGGCATCCAGCAGGCGATCAATCGGGTCCATCTCCACTCGAAACTCATCCCAGTACGGCTTGTTGTCTTTTTCAGGATCGAAGCGTTTGATGCGCATCAGTACATTCATGAGATTCTCCTTTTGCAATACGCGGGCGCGCGGGCGTGATTTTGGAACACGCGGGCGCGATAAATCGGGCCCCTACACTAGTATTTTCGCTCTTTGGGCTTGAACACCGGGTCATCGACCATCAGCACCGGCTTATAGTCCAGGCGCACATCGTGAACCTTCGTGCCTTTATAAGCCAGCGTGTGCTTGAGCCAGTTTGCATCGTCGCGTTTAGGGAAATCGGTGCGGTAATGCGCCCCCCTGCTCTCCTGACGCGCCAGCGCGCCGTGAATGGTTGCCTCGGCACAATCGAGCAGGAAGCCCAGCTCGATAGCCTCGACCAGCTCGGTATTGAATTGCTTGCCCTTGTCCTGCATCTGCAGGCGCTTATATGCATCCTGCAAGCCATCAAGCGTATCGAGCGCCTTGCGCAGGCCCTTTTCGTTTCGTTCGACGAAGACCCTGTCGTCCATCTCGTTTTGCAAGGTGGAACGAATGCGCGCCGCCGACTCCCCTCCGGTGGAATCGTACAGGCGGCTCACCAGCGCGCGTGAGTAGTCTTCGGGGTTCGCTGGCAGCGGCGCATGCGAGGCTTCGGTGATGAACTTCGCCATGTGCTTCCCGGCGCGGCGGCCAAACACGATCAGGTCTACCAGCGAGTTGGTTCCCAGGCGGTTCGCCCCATGCACCGAGACGCAGGCCACCTCGCCGGCCGCGTAGAAGCCGGGGTACGGTGTCCACTGCGGGTCAATCACCACACGCGCATCAACATCGGTAGGGATGCCACCCATGGCGTAGTGCGCCGTCGGCTGGATAGGTACCGGCTCGGTAATCGGCTCGACGCCCAGGTAGTTGCGCGCGAAATCGGTGATGTCGGGCAGCTTCTCGTTAATCACCTTCGCTCCCAGGTGGCGCAAATCCAGGAATACATAGTCTTTGCCGTCGATGCCGCGTCCCTCGTGAATCTCCTGAAGGATGCAGCGCGAGACGATATCGCGTGGGGCCAGGTCCTTCAGGGTCGGCATATAGCGTTCCATGAAGTACTCACCCTCATTATTGAGCAATTTGCCGCCTTCGCCGCGCGCGGCCTCGCTCAAGAGCACACCCACTTTGTAGATGCCGGTGGGATGAAACTGGTACATCTCCATGTCTTGCAGGGGAATACCGCGCCGGTAGGCTATCGCCATACCATCGCCCATGCAGGCAAAAGCATTGCTGGTGATCCGCCAGGCGCGCCCGTAGCCGCCGGTGGCGAACATGATCGCTTTAGCGTGGAAGGTGTGAATCTCGCCTGTGCGAATCTCCATAGCCACGACGCCGCATGCCTGCCCGTCGCTCATGAGCAGGTCGAGCGCCAGGTACTCGTTGAAGAAACGCACCTGGTTTTTGATGGAGCTCTGGTACATGGTTTGCAGCAGCATATGCCCTGTGCGGTCAGCCGCGTAGCAGGAACGGCGCACCGCCGCTTCGCCGAAGTTGCGCGTATGGCCTCCGAAACGCCGCTGGTCAATGCGCCCGTCCGGTGTGCGGTTAAAAGGCAGGCCGCGATGCTCCAATTCGTAAATGGCGTCGATGGCCTCGCGCGTCAGGATTTCCGCCGCGGGTTGATCGACCAGGTAGTCGCCGCCCTTGACGGTGTCATACATATGCCACTTCCAGTGATCTTCTTCCTGGTTGCCGAGCGCGGCAGCCACACCACCCTGCGCAGCACCCGTATGGGAACGGGTAGGATACACCTTCGTCAGCACGGCAACGCTGGCATTGGGAATCTGCATAGCAGCCATCAGGCCCGCGCCGCCCGCGCCGACAATCACCACGTCAAATTTATAGTACATCGCGCATCCTCGCTTCTGTAGGGACACGATTTATCGCGTCCGTGTTGGAACCTCGCTTCTAATGTATGCAATTGGGACCCAAAGCCCCTGCTGCCTGGAACGTAATCAGTGTAATAGTACCCAGCATGAAATAGGCCAGCGTTACCAGTCCGGCCACGGATTGCAGCGCCAGTCGCCATCCACGCGAGCGCACATAATCGTCGATTACTATGCGCAGGCCATTCATACCGTGCAGCAGCGCCAGCGTCAGCAATAGCCAATCATACAAACGCCAGAAAGGGTTGGTGTAGCGTAAGGCAACCAGCTGATAGCTGGTGCAGGACACATCGGTTGACACGTGATTCAAGAACACGTGGATAAGAGCCAGAAAGATCAGCGCCACACCTGAGACGCGGAAAAAATACCAGGAAAAGGTTTCAAAACCGCCCCCAGATGGGCGCGGGCCATATCCAGACGAAATACGCATACGATTACTCCTTACGGGCAGGCGACCACATGGGTGGCCCTACATACCGGCGGGCATATTGCCGGTAGGCCAACCAAAGACCGGCCCCATTATAAAATAGGCCATAGGCAAGAAGCACACGATGGTGAGTACCATCACGATAGCGAACATCACTCCCTGGTAGCGCGCGCCTTTCGGCCAGAAGTCAATCAAGATGATGCGCACACCGTTGAAGGAATGATAAAGAAGACCGCCAATCAGCGCCATGGAGAGCACGCGCACAATAGCGGTGCCGAAGAGCGCGATGCCCTCGTTATACACCTTGGGGCCGAAGTTCAGCAGCCCAATATCCACAACATGGATCAGGAGAAATAAAAGTACACCCAGTCCTGTAATGCGGTGCAGCAGCCAGGACCACATACCTGATTGACCTTTGTACATAACTTCCTCAATTCTTCCAAAAAATGGCACGAGCAGGCAAGGTAGGGGTATCATATGTGGGTACCCAGAGCAAGCGGAGAGTGTTAGACGTTCGGGCGCTCCTGGTTAAGCAACCTGCAGGCAGCATAACGATACTCACTACTTTTAAATTCAACGTGTAAGCATATTATACTTCACGGTAGAACAAGGCGCAAACCATCTGCTGCTTTCATCTGCGGGGTTTTGACCGTTGCCGCTCCATCTTCAGCTCATGCGCTTCGCAGTACGCGCGAATCTCGTTCGTAAAAACGCTATAGTATGCCGCCATCTTGAGGCTTCCAACGCCGGAAATCTGCCCGAACTGCTCTTGTGTTTGCGGGCGCTGTTGGGACATTGCCCGCAGGCTCGCATCCGAGAAAACAATATAGGGCGGCATGCCCTGTTCGTCCGCGATCTTTTTGCGCAGTGCGCGTAAATGTTGGAATAGCTCCTCGGTACCCGGTTCGTCTGGCGTTGTAGGGACGCGATTTATCGCGTCCATTACGTTTCCCGTGGATGTTGGCCGACTCGAACTCTCCGGGCGCGACTTTGCGGGTTTCACCGGCGCGGCAATTTCCACTGTACGTTGTTTTCTGATCACTTCCCAGGAGAGCGCATTCAGGCGCAGCACCGGGTAGCCATCGGTGGTTTCGTCGAGCAGCCCCTGGTGGATGAGCGCGCGGCCAATGCGCAGCCATTCGTCGGCGCTCAGTTCTTTGCCATAACCGTAGATGGGAAGCTGATCATGCCTGTTATCGCGTATCTTCTGCGTCTGCGCGCCACGCAAAACATCGATTACGTAACGCATGCCGAAACGCTGCTGCGTTTTCGCTATGCAGAACAGGAGTTTATTCGCATCTCTGGTGCGATCTTCCAACACTGCCGGGCGCGCGCAATTGTCGCAGCACTGCTCAGTAGGGACGCGATTTACCGCGTCCTGCGTTTCACCAAAATAAGCCAGCAATACTTTGCGGCGGCAGACGCTGCTTTCACAGTAGGCAACCACCTGCTGCAATTGCTGGCGCGCAATGCGCTGCTCCTGTTCATCGGTCTTCTGGCCGATGACATACTCGACTTTCGTGCGGTCGCCATGACTGAAGAAGATGATGCAGCGCGCAGGCAGACCATCCCGTCCGGCGCGGCCTGACTCCTGGTAATATCCCTCAAGATTGCGCGGCAGATCGTAGTGAATCACCGCGCGCACATCCGGTTTGCCAATGCCCATGCCAAAGGCGATGGTAGCCACCAGCACAGGCACATCATCACGAATAAAGCGATTCTGGTGTTCGGTTCGCTGCTCGGTGGTCAAACCCGCGTGGTACGGCAGCGACGTAATGCCGCTCTGATTCAAGGCTGTGCTGAGGTCCTCCACACTTTTACGGCTCTGGCAGTATACGATTACCGACTCCCCGGCCATTTCGCGCAGCGCTTGCACAAGTTCGCCATAGGAGCCATGGCGTTTCTCGCGCACTTCGTAGGCGAGATTGGGACGATTGAAGCTCGCGATATGCACGAGCGGGTCGCGCAGCCCCAGTTGTGTGAGAATATCTTCGCGCACCCGTTCGGTCGCCGTCGCCGTCAATGCCATCAGCGGGACATGCGGAAAGCGAGTGCGCAGCACCCCCAGTTGGCGGTACTCAGGGCGAAAATCATGTCCCCATTCGCTGACGCAGTGCGCCTCGTCCACCGCCAGCAGCGATACCTTTATATTCTGCTCAACCTGGTCGAGCAGGGCCAGGAAGTTCCCCGTCACCAGACGCTCCGGGGCTACGTAGAGCAATTGAAGCTGCCCATTGAGGGCCGCCTGTTCTCGATCGGTTCGTTCGGAGGGGCTGAGCGAACTATTGATGAAGGTGGCCGCGATGCCGTTTGCGCGCAGGCGGTCCACCTGGTCGTGCATCAGCGCGATCAAGGGTGAAATCACGATAGTCAGCCCTGGCAGCAGCAGGGCAGGCAACTGGTAGATCAGGGACTTCCCGCCGCCTGTAGGCATCAGGACAAAAGCATCTCGTCCGGCTAAAATATGTTCGATGACCTGGCGCTGGCCCGGACGAAATGAGTCATGACCGAAATACTCTTTAAGCGCTTGCTCGATGGACTCCATCAGGATACTATCTCCCAATTTCGCCACAGAAACATGGGGATGAGTGTCGTCCCAGGCACATGGGTAGGGGTCGGGCTAGGGGTTGGACTGGGAGTCGGACTCGGTGATGGACTGGGAGTCGGACTCGGTGATGGGCTGGGCGACGGACTGGGAGTCGGGCTGGGTGTTGGACTGGGCTTAGGACTGGGTGAGGGTGTCGGGGTCACTGCTGGCGACCCGTTGGTATAGTTCTTTACAAAAAGCGTGATGGTTTGCCCTACATCAACACTCGTGCCAGAGGGTGGGTCAATGCTCACTACCGTGTTTGGCTGCAGTGTCTTATCCTGGCCGTCAGGGAATACTTTCGTGTTGAGTCCTGCATTCTGAAGTATTAGCTGTACGGCATCGAGCGAACTATTTTTGGGAATAGAGGGGACCCTGGTTGTTTTTGGTCCCATCGTTACATCAATGGTGGAACCTCTTAGAGCGGTCGCGGGAGCCGCCTGATCGGTAGCCTGCGGATTCTGAGATGTCACGACATACGTTGGAGGTGGAGTGCTACCACTGGCAAGACCATCTACTTGCAACTTGAATCCGGCCTGGGTTGTTTTTGACAGGGCAGTTGCGTAATTATCGCCAATGAGATTGGGCACAATGGCTGTAATCGAAGGTGAGGCTGTAGGTGTTGCGCCCTTAAAAAAGGGCAGATTGATGAAGCCCAGATCGTTAGCCAGGTAAATACTGAAGACCAGTAATAAGAGCGTTGCAAGCAGGATCAGCACTGTGACGGTGGTGGCAACGCGCGAGTCCCGCTGGGGCGCGCCGCGTTGGAATGGGCGTGTTGTGCCTGACTCCGACCCAGGCGGCGTATAGACATGCTGATCGAGGTAGACTGGCTGCTGCGGCTGCGCAGGGGGAGACGCGCCATTGTGATCGGCTGAGACGGTCGGCGGCATCATGTTATTGGGAGACGAAACCGGCGCGCCCGGCGCTAGAGGCCGAGAAGGTGCGCGGCCGCTGGTGATAGGACGCGATGGTATCTGATTGGCAGGCGAGAATGTTGGCGGGAGCAGGGGTACCGACGATGATCCGGGCATAAATGGGATAGTTTCGATGGATTGAAGAGACTCGACATCGCCGAGCATTTCCAGCGCCTGGGCCAGTTGCGACCCATTGCGAAAGCGCATCTCTGGCACTTTTTCCAGGCAGCGCAGGATGATCTCTTCCAGGGCTTGCGGGATGCCTGGGTTGAAGTGGCTGGGTGGCACCGGTTGGTCCTGGATATGCTGCAAGGCGACCACGACGGGCGTATCGCCATCAAAGGGGGTGTGCCCGGTCAGCATCTCGTACATCACGATGCCCAGGGCGTAAACATCGGCTGCCGGGCTGACGATTTCCCCCTGCGCCTGCTCCGGCGCGTAGTATTGCACCGTGCCCAGCGTCATGCCGGTGGTGGTGAGCCGTTGGGCATTAATATCTTTATAGACGCTGGCGATGCCAAAGTCGGTGAGCTTAATCGAGCCATCGCGGCCAATCAACACGTTTTGCGGCTTAACATCGCGATGGACAATGTCCCGGCGGTGGGCCGCGCCCAGGCCAAGGGCGACATCATGGGCGATAATGACGGCGCGCTCAATATCGAGCACGCCGCGCAAGCGCAGGTAGCGGCGCAGATCGGTTCCTTCGACCAGTTCCATTACAATGAAATAATTGCCATCGGTCTGACCATAATCGAAGACCTGCACAATATTGGGATGCTGGAGGGCGGAGGCTGCTTTGGCCTCGAGTTGAAAGCGTTGCACGAATTTCGAGTCGGTGCTGTAGACCTCGCGTAGGACTTTGATCGCTACAACGCGATCCATGCGCATGTCCCAGCCACGATAAATGGTGGCCATCCCACCACGCCCTATGGGTTCCTGTAACTGGTATCGATCTCCCAGAACTTCCATCTATATAGCTCTCCCCATGTGTGAAGGGAAGCTTACCCGTTCACAAAAAAAGCACTACCTGGCCGCGCACACTATTGTAACGCATTCTGCTACTTTATGGAACACCCTGTAGCATCCAAATACCACAAATATACCACTTGCCTGCCTTCTTTATGACTTTTTTATGGCTTCTTATAAATTAACGCCGCCGGACCCAGCATGCGCTCGTCAGCGATGCGGCGGGTGATCCGTCGTTCGTCCATGTGTTCGAGCAGGGGCAAGATGTACTTGCGGGTAGTTCCCAACACATCACGCGCCTCTGCTGCCGTCATTTTGCCGTGTTCGCTCAGATATGCAACCAATTTTGCCACCGCCTCGTCATAACTCTCGCGCAGGAACAACACAGCCTCTGCCGCGCCGCCCACTTTCACCAGCGCGCCTCGTTCAACCAGCGCGCCCAGCACCTCGCTGCCAACCAGCGCCTCTGCCTCAGCGCGTCCAGGAGGAGTAAAGGGGTGTTCGCGAAATTGGCGCAGTAACTGGTCAACCAGTTCTTGCTGTGCTGGTGTAAAGCCAGGCGAGAAATCAGGAAGCCGGATGGCGCTGCCCGCCGCGCTCGTCGCGCTGGCAGCTTCTGCCACCAGCCCTTCTTGTTGCAACACTGCCAGCGCTTCGTTCGCCATTTTTGGCGGCAATGCCAGCCGCGCGCGCCATTCTTCTTTTGAGAGGCCGCCGCGCAAGGGATAACGTTGATGCTGCTCGCGTAGTAATCCTATGGTCTCCTCGCGCAGTGTTTCCCAGATCACCTGCGCGAACCAGAATGTGCCAACCTGTCGCGCTCGACCTTCTTTTAACAACGTCCCCAATGCCTGCTGCGTCACATCCTGTGGCAAATTGCACCGGCTTACAATATCCGCCAGTTCATACCCTGCCAACCCTGTATAGGGTACGGGCTGGCCCTGGCACCCAGCCCTTGATCCCTGCCCTGCTCGCGCTGATTTCCCAGGCTCGTGCTGCGCCGGTTTCCGCGTTTCACGCCGCCTGTCGAGGGCTGCCAGCGCCAATTCTTCAGGCGCGCCGCGCTCCAGCATCTCAAGCTTGCTCAACACCGCTGCCTGGAAGCGGTGATGGTAGCGCGGGTGCGCATCGATGACCTCACCGCCGCCAATCGTTATGCTGGGCGAGGGTATGCGCAGGATAAAACGGTCGCGCCGCGCCATCACTGCCGGGCGGCTCAAACGCAACTGCGCCCACGCGCTTTGACCAGGCTTTAGCTCATCCATATCGAGCAGTCGCACACTGGCGGGGACTTCCTGCGAGCCGGTGTAGAAATCAACCTGCGTATTGTGGCTGAGCGGACGCGCCGCGCCGGGCAGCAGTTGCACCCGCGCATCGATCAGCACTGTAGGTTGGAACTGGCCCGGCAGGGCCACCACGTTGCCTCGTTGCAAATCTGAGCGCGATACATTAGCCAGGTTGATGGCGACACGACTGCCGGGATAAGCTGTATCTAACGCTTGACGATGTGTTTGCAGGCCGCGAATGCGTGTCTTCAGCCCCTGCGGCAGCGCTTCAACTTCCTGGCCCGTTTTGAAGATACCATCCAGCAGGGCGCCGGTGACGACGGTGCCAAAGCCGGTCATGGTGAATACGCGGTCGATGGGCAGGCGAGGACGGGCGATGTTTTGACGTTCCTGCGCTTCGTCCAGAATGCGCTCCAGTTCGGCGACGAGTGCCGGCAATCCCTGCCCTGTGTAGGCGGAAAGAGGGATGATGGCGCTCGCGGCCAGCGTGGTAGGTTTCAACTCTTCCGCGATTTCTTCACGCACCATCTCAATCCAATCCTCATCCACCAGGTCGGCCTTTGTCAGCGCGACCACGCCGCGCTGCACGCGCAGCAGATCGAGGATCGCCAGGTGTTCGCGTGTCTGTGGCATGATGCCTTCATCGGCGGCAACCACCAGCAGGGCAGCGTCGATGCCGCCAACTCCGGCCAGCATATTCTTGATAAAGCCCTCGTGTCCCGGCACATCAACAATGCTGACCTCCCGCCCATCCGGCAGCGTCAACCAGGCAAAGCCCAGGTCGATCGTCATGCCGCGCGCTTTTTCCTCGGCCAGTCGATCCGGGTCGATGCCGGTCAAAGCCTTGACCAGCGTTGATTTGCCATGATCGATATGTCCGGCTGTTCCAATACAACTCATGCCTGTCAATACTCGCAAACAACGGATTCTCCATCCCTCCGTAGCGGCGGAGCTTGTCCCCGCCCGCGTGTACCGACCAACGCGATGTAGGATTCTGGAAGGATAGAAAGCCAAACAACATGGAACAATTATGTGTCCCAGTATACAACAGACTCCGGCTTCTGACTATGACCCGCAATGGTGTTTTTCCACAATTTCGACGCTCATCAATTTGGAGCAAGTATTTATACTACAGGTGAGGAAGCAAGCGGATAATGATGATCGTTCGCAAACCCTCGCTAACTACGTGTCATTAGTGGCAAAAGGAGAATAGTTCAGAACTATGGCTAACATTCATGTAAATACTGACCAGATGCGCCAGCTTGGTCAGGTCTTCATGCAACTCAACGATCAGATCAACAACCAGATTCGCCCGCAGATTCAGAATTATATCGGTCAGCTCGAAGGCGACTGGCAAGGCGTCAGTCGCCAGCGTTTCGAGCAGATGTTCCAGGAATGGATCGCTTCTGCTAATCAGATAGCGCAGCAAGGCGAGCAAATCGGTCAGCACCTGCAAAACACCGCCCAGCAATTCGAGCAGGTCGACCAGCAGTCCTAACCCCTATCTTTGTACCAGGGCGGGGACCAGGGGCACGCCCCTACCCTAGACGAAGGGGACTGCCCACGTACAGGGTAGGGGCGTGGGCTTGTCCCCGCCCTGGGGTGGTTTGGCGCGGCTATTCCTCTTGGTGCGCATAGGCGTGGGCCTGTCCCCGCCCTGGTCGTGTCCGTGTGCTATACTGGGGTATGAACGAGAAAATCCAGTCGGTCTTGAATTCATTGCCGCACAAACCGGGCATCTATATAATGAAAGATGCGCAGGGAATTATTCTCTATGTTGGCAAGGCCATCTCACTCTACAATCGCGTGCGCTCCTATTTTCAGGAATCCACCGATCTCAGCCCCAAGAATCGCAGCATGGTGGCGAAAGTAGATGACATCGAGTTCCTGGTGGTCAAGAATGAAGTAGAAGCGCTGGTACTCGAGAGCAACTACATCAAGCAATATCGTCCCAAATATAATGTGCTGCTGCGCGATGACAAGAGCTACCCCTACATCAAAGTTGCGCTGAACGAGGATTTCCCGCGCGTCTATCGCGTGCGCAGCTTCGCGCGCGACGGCAATCGTTACTTCGGGCCGTACACCAACTCAGGCGCGGTGGATGCCACGCTGGATTTACTCAACAAACTCTTTTCGTTCCGCACCTGTCGTTATGATGCCGCGAACTGGGCGCCGCCGCGCAAAGGAGAACCGCCAGCCGCCTGGAAGCAGAAGTTATTGCCGCGCCCCTGCACTCAGTACTACATCCATCGCTGTATCGCGCCCTGTGTTGCCTATGCCACGCGCGAAGAATACGACAAAGTCATCCAACAGGTGCTTCTCTTCCTGGAAGGCAGGCACGATGAAGTGGTGAAGCAGTTGCAGGAGAAGATGCAGGAAGCGGCGGAAAACCTCAATTTTGAGGAAGCGGCGCGCATACGCGATCATATCAAAGCGGTTGAGCGCATCCTGGAAAAGCAGCGCATCATCTCCACCGAGGGGCAGGATGACCAGGACGTGATCGCTCTCGCAAGCGGCGAGGATGAGACCTGCGCCCAGGTCTTTTTCTTCCGCAGCGGCAAGCTGGTCGGGCGCGAATTCTTCATTTTGCAAGGCACGCGCGATAGCGCGCCCGGCGAGGTGATGGCCTCGTTCTTCATGCAGTTCTATGAGAGTTCGCCGCACATCCCTGCCGAAATCATTGTGGAGGCCGAACCCGACGACCGCGCTGTTTTGCAGGCATGGCTCAAGGAGAAACGCAAAGGCGCGGTGTCGATTACCGAGCCTAAACGCGGCGAGAAGCTGCGCCTGGTCGAGATGGTCAAGCAGAATGCGCAGGAAGTGCTGGAGCAGCAGCGTATCAAGTGGCTGAGCGATAGCCAGAAGACGCAGCTTGCATTGGAAGAGATTCAGGAGGCCCTCAACCTGGCCGCTCCACCCTATCGTATTGAATGCTACGACATCTCCAACACCCAGGGTACTAATTCGGTGGGCGCGATGGTGGTATTCGAGGCCGGCCGCCCGAAAAATAGCGAATATCGCCGTTTCAAAATCAAGACCGTGGAGGGGCCAAACGATTTCGCCAGCCACCAGGAGATGCTGCGCCGCCGTTTCCGCAGGCACAACCCCACCGAGCAGGCGGGCGATGAACAGCAAGAGCAGGAAACCACTGTCGCGGAGGAGATCGAGCAGGCGGAGCAGCCCCTGCAACACGAATGGACTATGCCCGATCTGATTATCATCGACGGCGGCAAAGGCCAGCTCAGCGCGGCGATGGAGGTCCTACAGGAATTGCATATCGATGTGCCAACGGTGGGACTGGCGAAAGAGAACGAAGAGATTTTCACGCCCGGTTCCCCCGACCCGCTCATGCTGCCGCGCTCATCGCAGGGCTTGTACATGGTGCAGCGTATTCGCGACGAGGCGCATCGTTTCGGCATCACGTACCATCGCAAACTGCGTTCTGACCGCACCTTCAAATCTGTCTTAGACGAGATACCAGGCATTGGCCCCAAACGCAAACAGGCGTTAATGAAGCATTATGGATCGGTCAAGGCTATCAGCGCGGCCAGCGTCGATGATCTCGCCTCCCTCAACGGCATGACTCGCGATGCCGCCGAGAAAGTCAAAGAGTACATCGGGCGCATGTAGGGGCGACCCTCGTGGTCGCCCGCCCGTAGTCGCCCCTACATGCTCGCCTCCTGAAAAGCTAGCGCCCCGCTCCATTCGCATGCTATACTGCATGCACAACATCAATAACAACCTGCCACAGGCGTAGAAAGCGAGTATTCCTGATGTCCACTACTAGCTCCAGCCCACAGGAGACTGCGGCGGGCGCAAGCGGACGCGATAAATCGCGTTCCTACCGACCTGCGCGGGGCTGGTTACTTATCCTGCTGGTTTTCGTCTCGGGGGCCTGCTCGCTGGCTGTTGAACTCTCGGCCTCGCGCCTGCTCGCTCCCTATTTCGGCACCTCACTCTTTGTCTGGGCTAATCTTATTGGCTTGATCTTGCTCTACCTTACCATCGGCTACTATGCAGGCGGACTGCTGGCCGACCGTTTCCCGCGCCCCGTTGTGCTGTATGGCATGACCACTGCTGCCGCTTTTCTCATTAGCTTGATTCCCTTTCTTTCTAAACCCATCCTGCACTGGTCGCAGAGCGCGTTTGCTACCTATTCTATCGGCGTCTTCTACGGGTCGCTCGTTTCGGTGATCCTGCTTTTTGCTCTACCCATGATCCTGCTGGGCTGCGTCTCGCCCTTTGCTATTCGCTTGCGCATCGAGCAGTTGGGCAAATCGGGGCGCACCTCCGGTCAACTCTATGCCATCTCGACGGCGGGCAGCATCCTGGGAACCTTCTTGCCCGTGCTCTGGCTCATTCCCTCGATAGGCACCTATCGCACGTTCTTCACCTTTGCCGTGTGCCTGCTGGTGGTATCGGTCATCGGACTGGTCGCCGCGGGCGGGCGACCACAAGAGAACACCCCTACTGAGAGCCCGCGCTCAAAAAATAAAAAGCGCTTCAATAAAAATATCCTGGCCATCCTGCTGCTGATCCCCATGGCGCTTTCCGTCTTCACCATCCAGGGACCGATCAAGCCAGCCGACGGCAGCAATGGCGGCGGAACGCTGATTACGGAGCGCGAGTCGGCCTATAACTATATCCAGGTGGTGCAGGTGGGTGACGAGACGCAGTTAATCTTGAATGAAGGCGTGGGCATTCATTCCATCTATAACCCGCATCAAATCCTCACCGGCGCTGAGTGGGACTATTACATGATCGCGCCTTATTTCAACAATCCGCCATTCAAGCCTGATATGGTGCATCGCGTTGCTATCATCGGTCTCGGCGCGGGTACCGGCGCGCGCGAGTTTACCGCCGCCTATGGACCTATCCCCATCGATGGCATTGAAATCGACGGCACAATCGTTGACCTGGCGCGGCAGTACTTCGATATGCGCGAGCCGAACCTGCACGTCGTCATCCAGGATGGGCGTTACTGGCTGGAAACCACCAGCCAGAAGTATGACGTGATCGCTATCGATGCCTACCAGCAGCCCTATATACCATTCCAATTGACCACACGGGAGTTTTTCCAGGAAGTGCGCGACCATCTCACGCCCACCGGCACGGTCGTTATCAACGCGGGGCGCACGGGTACAGACTTCAGACTGGTCAATGCGCTGGCGGAGACCATGCATTCCGTCTTTCCCAATGTCTATATCATCGATACAGCGCGTTTCGCCAATAGTATGATTATTGGCACCAATGCGCATACCTCCCTTGCCAATTTCCATGTCAACACCTACAGCCTGAACAATTCACTGCTTGAGCAGGTGGCGGCGAACAGCATCGACGTCGGAAACATACGCGAGGAACATGCGAGCACCGTTTTCTTCACCGATGACCGCGCCCCTGTGGAGCAACTCATCGATTCGATCATCCTGTCAGCCGTGCAGGATAAGGGTCAATAACGGCAAATAACAAATTTACTAGGAGGAAACATGCTAGACCTGAGCAACATGCGTATCATCGACCTGTCGCAAAACTGGGACGGGAACACTCCCTCTTTTGCGACCTACGAGGGGCCTACCGTCAAATGGATCAAGCGGCCAGCCTTTGAGAAAGTGGGCGGCCAGTTTATTTCGTCCACGCTGCACGTTGGCACCCACCTGGATGCGCCGCTGCACTTTATCACCAACGGGCAGGACATCGGCAGCATCCCATTGAGCAAACTGGTCGGGCCAGGCGTGGTAGTGGACCTGGAGGCCATGGGACTTGGCGACTACGATATTTACACCTCGCAGCACTTCGAGGAATGGGAGCGCAAGACAGGCATTCGCATTGAGCCGGGTGACATCGTAGTGGTGCATACCGGCTACCACAAGTATTATCAGAGCAACTGGTACGGCGTATGCGAACCAAACGAAATCCGCTACTTCAACATGCACCCCGGCCCAACGCACGAGTTTGTCGATTGGACGCTGAAGCGTCAAATTTCCTGGTATGCTATCGACGCCAGTTCAATGGATCACCCCATGAATACCGTGCTGCGCATAGTACGCTCCGACCTCGCAGCTAAATGCGCGAAGAAACATGGCAAACCGCTTGAAGAAATCTGGCCCGAAGACGATCTGCAGCTCATGCATTACCAGATGTTCCCGCACGGTGTCTTCCACGTGGAGAATGCAGGCGGCATGATCGACGAAGTGCTCGACCAGCGCGTGTGGATCGGCTGTTTCCCCTGGAAATTCAATGGCGGAGAGGCAGCATTCTGCCGCCTGGTGGCCTTTGTGGAGAAGTAATACCTGCAATACATTTCGTATCATGGGCGTCTCTAAATTATGCATGTTAACGACCAGGATCGGGAGTGATCTGTCATGCTGAGCGCAGCGAAGCATCTCTGTGTGGCAAGCGAGATGCTGAGCGCAGCATGACATTCCCGACTTTGATTGGTAATAGTCATCAGGGATAATTGTGAAAATGTCATTTGGAGATGCCAATGAACGATTCAGATCGCGAACATGCCGCGGAAGATACAGATAACGAATTTCCGCCGTCCCGGCGTCCCGTAAGACCGGCTGTGATTATCGGGGTGATTGTGCTGGTCG
>DATGGW010000189.1:0-3316 GCA_035308345.1 Ktedonobacteraceae bacterium
TAGCAGCGTCCACCAGGGCAACCTGGCCTATATCATTTTTACCTCTGGTTCAACTGGCAAGCCCAAAGGGGTCGGCATCTGTCACCAGCAAGTGACGCGCCTCTTCGCTGCCACCGGGCCGCGATACTCCTTCACCGCGCAGGACTCGTGGACATTTTTCCACTCCATGGCTTTCGATTTTTCGGTCTGGGAAATCTGGGGCGCACTGCTCTACGGCGCTCGCCTGGTCGTCGTACCTTACTGGGTCAGCCGCTCGCCCGTAGAGTTCATCGCTTTGCTGGCACGAGCGCAGGTAACGGTCCTCAACCAGACCCCTTCGGCTTTCTATGCCTTGCAACAGGCCATAGCCACACTGCGCCAGGAAATCAGTTTGTCTCTGCGACTCGTGATCTTTGGTGGAGAAGCGCTGGACCCGGCGCGGTTGCGCAGCTGGATGGAAACGCACGCCGACACTTCCCCTCAACTGGCGAATATGTATGGCATCACCGAGACCACCGTTCATGTGACCCATTACCTGCTGAGCAGGGATGCGATACTCGACACAGCCAATGTTGGTGCGGCGAGCATCATCGGCACACCTTTACCGGACCTGCAAATCTATCTCCTGGATGCGCACATGCAGCCCGTCCCGCCAGGTGTAACTGGTGAAATGTATGTCGGCGGCGCTGGTCTCGCCCGTGGCTATATTGAGCATCCAGACCTCACCGCCACCCGCTTCGTCCCACACCCTTTCAGCAGTGAACCTGGAACCAGGCTTTACAAAACTGGCGATCTGGCCCGCTTCCTGCCAGATGGCACATTTGCCTATCAAGGCCGTGCCGACCAGCAAGTAAAGCTGCGCGGCTTCCGCATCGAACTGGGCGAGATCGAGGCCGCCCTCACCGGCCATCCACAGGTGCAAGCGGCCGTGGTACTGCTGCGAGAGCCAAGTGTCGGGGTTGTCCACCCAGGGAACGATCAGACGCGCATCGCGAAAGAAGAACAACAGCAGTCCGGCGCTCCTACCCGTACCCTGGTCGCCTATATCGTGCCAAAACCAGCGCAGACACCAACAGTACATGATATACGCACATACCTGCACAGGCTGTTACCAGAATATATGCTACCCGCCTCTTTTGTACTGCTGGAAGCCCTGCCACTCACTGCCAATGGGAAGCTTGATCGCCGCGCTCTGCCCGCGCCAACAAGCGGCCACCCCGCGCTAGAAAAAGCCTATCAGGCCCCTCACACGCCGGTTGAGAAGAGCCTGGCAAAGATCTGGTCGCAAGTGCTTGGCCTGCAAAAGATTGGTATCCATGACAATTTCTTCGAGCTGGGCGGCGATTCCATCCTATCCATTCAAATCGTGGCAAAAGCCAATGCCTCTGGCTTGCCTCTTACACCCCGCCATCTTTTTCAGCATCAAACTATTGCCCAACTCGCGACTGTCGTTGGCGCTACTCCTACGACGCAAGCCGACCAGGGACAGGTTCTTGGTTCGCTGCTCCTCACACCCATCCAGCACTGGTTCTTCCAGCAAGCGCTACCCAATCCGCAGCACTGGAACCAGGCTATTCTGCTGGAAACACGCCAACGCCTCGATCCGGCTGATTTACAGCAAGCCGTACAAGCCCTGCTCATCCAGCATGACATTCTGCGTCTGTGTGCGCATCAGGAAGCATCTGGCTGGGCGTTGACCATCGCCGCACCTCAGGACGATGTTCCTTTCACCCATATTGATATCTCTACCTTGCCAGAAGCTCAACGGAAAGCCGTGCTGGAAACAGCCGCTACCCATCTACAGGCCAGTCTCAATCTCACCGATGGTCCCATCTTGCGCGTCGCCCTCTTCGATCTAGGGCATCAGCAACCTGCTCGCCTTCTACTGGTTATTCACCATCTGGCCGTTGATATCGTCTCCTGGTCAATCCTGCTTGAGGATCTCCAGACCGCTTATCAGCAATTGAGTCAAGGTCAACCGCTCCGTCTGCCGCCCAAAACCACTTCTTTCCAATCCTGGTCAGAGCGTCTCACTGCGTTCGCTCAATCATCTATAGTGCGCTCTCAGCTCGATTTCTGGTTCAACCAGCCCTGGGCCGAGGTACATCCCGTTCCGCTGGACACAGTCGCCAACCTGGAGGCCAACACTGAAGCTTCGGCCCGCACCCTCACCGTCGCCCTATCGTCAGAGGAGACAAAGGCGCTGCTGACTGAGGTTCCCAGTGCCTACCATACCCACATCAACGATGTGCTGCTCACCGCTCTCGCGCAAGCTTTCGCTCGCTGGACGGGATACACTGCCTTGCTGATCCATCTGGAGGGCCACGGACGCGAAGATGTGTTCGATGGCATTGATCTCTCGCGCACCGTCGGCTGGTTTACCGCGCTGGCCCCCGTTGTGCTGAGTATTGCTGAAAGCCAGAAGTCCGGTGAGGCTTTGAAGAGCATCAAAGAGCAATTGCGCCGCATTCCCGATAATGGTCTCAGCTTTGGCCTCTTGCGCTACCTCAGCCAGGACACAACCATTCCCGCACAGTTGGCCGCCCTACCACAGCCCACAGTTGCCTTCAACTACTCAGGTCGCTCGGTGTCAACAGCAGCGCTGGCGGGTATCTTTGCCCCGGCAGAGGAAGCAATTGGGGCCACCCACGACCCACACGGTCAGCGCCCACATCTGCTAGACATCAATATCAGCATTCTGGATGATCAGCTATTCATCGAATGGACCTACAGTAACAACCTGCACGATCATGCCACCATCGAGCGTCTGGCTCACTTCTACATTGAAGCCCTCCAGACCCTCATCGCTCATTGTCAATCGCCCGAAGCCGGTGGCTACACTCCCTCCGACTTCCCAGATACTCACCTGACACAAACCGCTCTCGACACCCTCGTCACCACACTCGCCGAAGCCACAACCACTGACGAGGCTAAACGGCACATACCAAATATTGAAGCTATCTATCCCCTTTCGCCCTTACAGGAAGGTATGCTCTTCCATCGCCTCTATGATCCCCAATCGGAGGTCTACTTCGAGCAGGTGATTTTTAACCTGCACGGTAATCTGGATGTGCCAGCCTTCAAAAGTGCATGGCAACAGGTCATTGCACGCCATCCCATCCTGCGCACCCTCTTCCTCTGGGAACACCTCTCGGCACCATTGCAAATCGTGCGCCAACACGTCGCACTCCCGTGGTGCGAACTCGACTGGCAATCCCTCCCGGATCACGAGCAATCCGCGCAACTGCAGGATTTCTTGCACGCCGACCGCGCTCAGGGCTTCGATCTCTCACAGGCTCCGCTCTTACGCCTCAACCTTATCCGTTTGAGCGAGAAC
>DATGGW010000190.1:0-13517 GCA_035308345.1 Ktedonobacteraceae bacterium
ACAAAAAAATTCGTAGAGGATACGCCGTTGTTTTTCACTGTCTATATACGCTTCAGCTCTCTGTGAGTTGGAAGCAGTGGGAGAGAAGTCATGCGAGAAGATAGGAAAAGGATCAGATAGGCGGGAAGTGTCATGCTGAACGCAGCGAAGCATGACAGACGAGACCGGCCTGTTTCAAAAAACCTACCAGTGAAGGGCGGGGTTTGTCCCCGCCCTGGCAGGGGTGCGGGGCTTAACACGTTGACGGTGGCGGCGCGGGTCCCAGGTCGCCACCAAAGTCGGTGATGTCCCAGGTGCCGTCACTATCCTTCTGAATCGTCAGTTTTAACTGGTATACTTTCGAGAGCTTGCTCCGCGTCATAGTGTAGGTATAGGACTGCGTATTGCCATCCGTAGAAGTGGTCGCGCTTCCCGCGACCTCGTTATAATCAGTCACCGGGCCATAGCAGCGGTCATCTGCCTGGGCCATGCTGGTAAAGTCGTTGGGGTGCAACGAGATTGTCAGCGTTGCATCCAGATCCTTATAAGCCTGGTCATAGTTCTTACTTTGCAAGTTTGACAGGAAATCCGCCGCTGTATTGGCTGCTCCCGCGCTGGAGCCTATTCCGATGAAGTAGTTCGCCAGCCCATATGCAATGATGAAAGCCACTATCCCGCAAATCACCAGCGCGCCTACAAAAATCAGCAGACGCCGACCACGGCTTCTCGGAGGTTTCGTCTGTCGTTGCGGGCGCGCGACCCGAGGTGTGGAAGGAGGTGTATCCAACCGCGCCATGCCGGGGGGACGCCTCGGTATGGCACGCTGTTTTCCGGTGCCATTCTGAGCGGCGTTAGGGTCACTGGAGGTTCGATCCCAGGGTTCTTTTCCCTGGCTCTGACCGTATCGTCCTTGCATATGCTAGCCTCCTCCATTTTTCTTCACCGCTAGAAATTCAACATCACTACGCCGGCCAGCCGGGCATGGGCCTGATGTAACTGCTCTTGCGCCTGCTTTGCCTGCGCCCGCGTCGTATGGTTGACAATAATCGCCAGCGCGGTTTGCTCTACCAGCGCGCCGATCAATGCCGCATCTGCCCTGGCTAAGACTGGTGAGCTATGAAAAATAACGATATTCGAGTCATTTTCTGCTGTACCCGGCGCCCGGCAGAGACTATGTACCACCTTTTCCAACCTGGGTGAGAAAAGCAATGTGGTCGCTTGCTCACTGGCCATGCCTGCGCCTAGCAGTCGCAATCCAGGAACGAAGGTGCTTTGCAAGGCAGCAGCTACCTTCTCATGCGTCAATGATTCATCTAGTAACAGGTCGCTCAATCCGGTTGTTTTTTCCAGCCCGAAGCGTTGTTGATAACTCGGAGAGCGCAGGTCGGTATCTACCAGTATAGTAGCAGAGCCGCTCTGTGCCGCCACAATAGCCAGGTTCGCTGCCACCGCCTCATAATCTCCATAAGCTGACGGCGTGGCGATCAGCAATGAGTGGGCGCACGCAGCCCGCTCTGCGTCGTTTTCCCATTGAAAGCGAATATTGGCATAGAGCTTGCGCAGCGCCTCGCTATAGGCTGTATTTTGAGCGAAATCTGTCAGTAGCGCATGTTGTTCTTTAGAGCGATTACCCACTAAGTAGCTCCTTCCCTATTTCCGCCTTAGGATGACATGCCCTTCGTACTATATTCACGAACCTTGAACTCTGTCAAGCAACCTTGCTAATTACCCAGACATTTGGAGATAATACCTGTCATCCTGAGCCCCTTGAGCGAAGCGAAGGGCTCAGGATGACAGCCTGGACATTTCTCAAGTCCACTCACGGGTAGTCTTATCTCCTAATATCTGACCAATTACCGGCTTCCGGCTGTCGGCGCGCGCGGTAATTCTCCCAGCACCGGTAGTTGAAGCAAATGCGCCGCCTGGTCCTTATTACGAATGCGATCATCGAGATAATCCAGCAAGAAAGTTAATGCGATGCCCAGGGCGAGCGCGACAAGTAGGAGCGCCACATACAGGGCGACTTTGCCGCTAGCTGTACCTGCTACGCTGGCCGGGTCGGTGGCGTTACTGATTACACGAGCAGACACAGCCGGCTGCTCAAAACTTGCGCCGGTAGAGGTATGTGAGGCATCGTTGGTCACAACGTAGTCGAGAAAATTTCCTAGACTGCTCGCGCTGACTTCGCCAACCGCATGGGCAATTGCCCATGCTCCGGCTGGTGTAACCCAGTTAGTGGTAATCGTGACTAAACTATGTACACGCACTGCCGCAAGCGACGCCCCGATAGCTCCCGCGTTATGCCAGTCGCCAAGGTCAGCGTTGGGGCCATAACGTTGTTCGATCAAGCCCATATCCTGGCTAATCTGATCAGAAATATCCTGGTCAAACTCGTGCGAAGACAGAATAGGCCCGGTGGCCAGTGTATCAGCAAGCGCCTCGGACACCGTCACATAATCGGCGTTGTTGGTGTCACCCTTTGTAGTAGATTCCAGCCCGACCTGAATTGTAATGCTCGAGCTATAAGCTTTCAAGGCTCCTGGCGTTTTGTGCAGGTGATAATATTCATATCCGACATAAAGTGCCACCACTCCCGCTACCAGCACAACCACCCAGATACGTCGCCATATGATTGACCAGTATGTGCGTAACTCCACAATACTTCCAGTCCTTTCGTAAGGACGCGATTTATCGCGCCCTCCAACGTTCGTACAGGGTAGGGGCGGGGCTTGTCCCCGCCCTGGTCATTCTGTCCGGGCCGGGCTTCGCCGCTCCACGGCCTCCCCGCCTTGGTTCATTTAGCGCACTAATTCGTTGGTTGGCGTGCGCGACTCATGGGACTTTGCCGCGCTCATCTTCGCTTCGATAAATTGCAGCATGCGGCGATGGAAACGCGGTTTATCAAATTCAAGCGCGTGATTGCGAATGGTCTGTGTATCAAATCTTGTCTCATCAAATGCAGCCAGTGTTGTCGCCAGGCAATCTACCGTTTGTTCATCGAAGAATGTCCCCGTCACGCCATCTATCACAGAAGCCAGCGCGCCGCCCGCGCCGTATGCAATTACCGGGCGGCCAGAAGCCTGCGCCTCCAGGGGTGTGATGCCGAAATCTTCTTCTCCCGGCAGGATCAATGCGCGGCAGTGTGCGTAGTAGCGCAGCACTTCTTCGTCGGAGAGCCGGCCCGTGAATCTGATGGTTGGCCCGGCCAGCTTCTTGAGCCGTTGTTCGTCGCGCCCACTGCCAATAATCACCAGCGGCAACTGTAACCGGTTGCATGCCTCGATAGCCAGGTCGATGCGTTTGTAGGGCATGAAGCGACTCACGATCAGAAAGTAGGAACCTGGTTTATCGCGTCCGAGGAGAGGCTGTGCGGCAGGATCAAAGAGAAAGCGGCCGGCATCCACCGGCGGCGGAATCACAACCGCTTCGCGTCGATAGTACTTCTGTATGCGATCTGCCACGACCGGCGAATTGGCAATGAAATGATCGACGCGCATCGATGTTGTCTGGTCCCAGACGCGCAGGTTAGTAATGAAGAACGGCAGCACAGCGCGCGCCATCTTGCCCAGATTTTCCCGTTCTACATACTCGTCATAGTTCCAGCACCAGCGCATAGGTGTATGGCAGTAACAGATATGCATGGTGTCTGGCCTGGTAATCACTCCTTTACCAAAGGCGCTGGAACTGCTCAGAACCAGGTCGTACCCGCGCAGGTCCAGGCGTTCCATCGCGAAAGGATAGAGTGGCAGGAATGGTTGGTGGTGCTTCTTCACCAGGGGCAACCTTTGCATAAACGAGGTGCGAATATCCATTCGTTGAAATGCTGCATCAACGCGCTTTGCATCATAAATCGACGTGTACAGTGGCGCATCAGGAAAGAGTTCGTGAAATGCCAGCACCACACGCTCAGCTCCACCCATCTGGTTGAGATAGTCGTGAACCAGGGCCACTTTCATCGAATGTGCTCCTAATATGCTCCCCGGCTGAATAGTACTGCCGGAATCGTGCGCAAGAGAATCTGAAAATACAGGTGTAATGACCAGTTTTCGATATAGTACAAATCCATCAAAACGCCCTCGTCAAAACTGATGTCGCTGCGACCGCGCACTTGCCACAGGCCGGTCATGCCGGGTTTAATCGCTAACCTGGCCTTTTGCCAATCTTCGTACTGAACCACTTCCTGCGGCAGCGGCGGGCGCGGCCCTACCAGGCTCATATCGCCTTTAAGTACATTGAGCAGTTGAGGGAATTCGTCAAAACTGGTGCGGCGCAAAAACTTCCCTATAGGCGTGACGCGCGGATCATCTTTTATTTTGAACAGCGGCCCCTGGGCTTCATTGCGTTCCATTAAACCGTCCAGCCCTTGTTCCGCGTTTTTATACATCGTGCGGAATTTGTATACTCTGAATGGTCGCCCGCTCAGACCAATTCGACTTTGCCTGTAGATGACTTCACCGTGCGATGTCAACTTGATCGCCAGCGCAATAAATAGCCAGAATGGTAATCCAACCACCAGCAGCAACACCGAAAGACAGCTATCTACTACGCGTGTCACGAGCGTTTGCGCCGTGTTAATTGAAACCTGCTTAATGCCGATCAGCGGGATACCCTCGATCGCTTCCATATCAATACGCGATAGACTCAGTTCGTAGAGATCAGGCACCAATTTGAATGATGTTCCCAGGCGCTCGCACAGGCGCACGCTGCGGATGCTCTGTTGATGTAAATTCGAGGGGAGCGCAATAATGACCTCGTCGATCTGCATCGAGCGTATCACCATACCCAGGTCTTCCAGCGTCCCCAGCATCTTGAAGCGCCCGAAGTCTCCCGGCTGCTCATTCATATCATGTAAGAATCCCACGATTGAATATCCAAGATTTGGGTTAGCCGCTATATGCTGCATGATCAGCTTGCCCAGGCGGCCAGAACCGACCACCAGCAGGCGCGTCTCGCCGAGTCCGACTCGATAAAGCAGCCCCATGATCGATGAGACGATCAATCGCCCCAGGCATAATACAACAATCGTTGTTGCCCATATGAAAGGTACCAGCAAGCGGGAACTGGATGGCGGTTGAAAGATGAAAAAGTAGGTAATCAAAAAGGCCAGACCCAGCGTTGTTGAACTCACGATGGTCCATGCCTGGCGAAACCAGCTTCCCGTCAAGCGGATAGAGTAAAGGCCGCGCAGAGCGAAAATGAGGATTAACCCTATCACGACGCCCATTTCAAGCGATTGGAAAGCGCTTAGAGGAATGTAGTTGGAGCCGCGTAATTGCGCACCGTTCTCGCCCCCTAAAAGGTTGTCGCGAAACGAGGCCAGCAAGGGATTTTTGAGCAGAACAGTAAAGCGCAAAAAGTGAGCTAGCGTGAAGGACACAACGATCAGCATACCATCCAGTATAATGGTGGCAACTCTCTCAAAGATGCGCCAGCGGCGGCGGTTTGAGCGACGCTTCGAAATCGCTTTAGTGATGGGGCCGGTTGCTCCGCTTACGCCACTTGTTGTCATGTCAGGCATCTCTGTGGTTTCTATATCAGGCACTGCGCTGTGAACTCCAGCGGCTCTTTGTTGTAGTTTACTGCCATTCACCAATTTATCACCCTCTGTCAACTTACTTGATGTAATTCGGCTGCCCTCTCGTATACAGCGATAGTTTGTTCGACCATCGTTTCTGCCGAGAATCGTTTAACGACCGATGGCGCAAACTCTCTGCATTGCTGGCGCAGGGTTTCATCGGTCAATGCCCGCTCTATAGCTGCCGCCATTGCATGGCTATCTAATGGGTCCACTGCCAGGGCGATATCGTTGCCGGACTCTGGCAAGCTCGACACGTTCGATGTGACGACGGGTATACCACATGCCAGGCTCTCTGCCACCGGAAAGCCGAACCCCTCGTAGAGCGAAGGATAGACACATGCCTCCGCCCCATGATACCACAGGAGTTGTTCCTCGTCAGAAACATACCCTGGAAAGAGCGTTTCAGATGCTAATCCCAGTGTTTGTATTTTCGCGAAAATTTCATCATAAAGCCAGCCTTTCCCACCCACCAGAGCCAGCTTCTCTTCCCTGTGGTAGAGCTCGCGTAATTCCTTATATGCTTCCAGCAATGTCGTGATGTTTTTGCGCGGCTCAAGGGTGCCGAGATACAGCAGGTAACCGCCGCTCAGCCCCTGTTTCCGACAAAAATCCTGCTTTGCCTCATTAGTTATAACGTTAGAAAAGCGCGCATCGATACAGGGATAGACCGTTTGTATCTGTTTTGGCGCAATTCCTGCCAGTTCGATCGCATCTTTTTTGGTACTGTTCGAGACCGCAATAATCATCGCAGCGCGTCGTAAACTCCGCATAGTAAAGATACGATGATACAATCTTTTAGCGCGCGTCAGCGCCTCTGGATAGCGCAAGAACGCCATATCATGCAAGGTGATGACTCCTGCGCAGCCGCGAGGCAGGATCTCCGGCAGCACATTGGCTGGCGAGTGAAACACCTGGATGCGCCGCTCGCGCAGCAACTTCGGGAGATGCAACTGTTCCCAGCTTACTCTTGAGATTGGCCTGCTTTCGGGCCAGTTTACAGGAACGTATTCGATCTGCGCCGGTATTTCCTGCTCTCTCCTGAGACGATCAACCGTTGCTTGCCCGTTGACAAAAATGCTATATTCGTGCTCGCCCGGCTGCCTTGCTAAGCCGGTCAACAGATGACGAATGTAACGACTGATACCACCATTGCGATAGTTATCGCTGTACGATAGTAGTTGAGCGTTAATAGCGATGCGCATAGCATTCTTTTCTCTGCAAAGTCATCCTCTCATGGCTGTATAACGTCCCTGGAATAAGGCCGGTAACAACCATAGATGCAATGGTTGCCATCATCCAATCTCAGGTCACTATATGAGCAAACGACTTTACGCGCTGTTTCAGCATATCCAGGTGGTGAGTCCTGCTGCGATGTCCCTTTACCGCCCCAATAGTGCTAGTACAGTGGTTACGAATCTTGCGTGCTGTGAGATGAAAGAGTATACTCTTGTCAAGAGTGAGAAGAAGTAGGCTCAGGGGCAAAGTAAAACATCCAAAACACACGCGGCGTTGCGTTTTTCTTTGCGTTGGAGTATTATAGCCTACAGTTCGGGGGGCGTATGGAGATTGAGTTGTGATTCTTCATCCATATCGTCCCATTCCTGATGGGAGATCATTGCGTTGGCGAAACAACTCCGTCTCGACCCTGCACAGCTAACCGACGTTGGCCGCAAACGCGAACATAACGAAGATAATATGGCCTATGTCATCCCGAAGGACCCCCAGGTCATGGCGATGAAGGGCGCCCTATTTATCGTGGCTGATGGTATGGGAGGACATGCTGCTGGTGAGGTTGCCAGCGAGATTGCTGTTGACACGGTAAGTAACGCCTACTATATGGATGATAATGAGGATATCACTACTCCTCTCTTACAGGCTATTAAACGCGCCAACCTCGCAATTCACCAACGCGCAGCCGAGAATATGCTGCGCAGCGGCATGGGTACCACCTGTGTCGCGGCAGTGCTGCGCGGCAATATGGCCTATATTGCTAATGTTGGCGATAGCCGTGCATATATGGTGCGCGGGAGCCAGGTCAGGCAAATTACTCAGGATCATTCCTGGGTGGCAGAGCAGGTGCGAGCCGGTCTGCTGACCGAGGAGCAGGCACGCACTCATGCGCAGCGTAACGTCATCACACGCTGCCTCGGCACTCAGCCCGATGTCGATGTCGATGTCTTCCTTGAGCCTTTGCAAGAGAATGATTGCCTGATCCTCTGTACGGATGGGCTTTCCGGCCTGCTAAGCGACGAAGATTTAACGCGCATCGTCGAGCAATCGGTGCCACAGGAGAGCGTCTATCACCTGGTCGAGCGGGCCAATGAGAATGGCGGCCCGGACAATATCACGGCCATTGTGGTGCGCGTGCAGGAAGTAGGCGTGGAACCTCCGGGAGTGCGCAGCCCCGTGCGCGTTGGTGGGCGCGAAGTCAGCGAAGCAAATACCGGCGCCATGGGTACACTTGTCGGTTCGCCTCTTCCTTTTACGACCAATACCGGCGACGTGCGCGTGAGTAGCTCGCCTCTGCATTTAAGCAGCGGCCCACTGGCTTTCCCCGATAGTGTTACCGCTCCCCAGCCAGCGTTGGGAAAATATCGCCACAATCGTCTCTTTTTCCCTACGCTGCTCATGATTTTTTTACTGGTGGCCGTGCTTACCGGCGGGGGCATCCTTTACTTCTTACACTCCAACGAAAATCAGACTCAGGCGTTTGTTAAGGCCAATCAACTGATTACGAAGGCGAAGAACGAAGTTGCCACAAACCCTGCCCAGGCGCTTAATGACTTGTCGTCCGCTCAGAAAAATTTGCCGGCGTCGGGAGGGAATCAGGCCAGCCTGCAAAACGAACTGGTCACGCAGGTCCAAACTGCCATCGTGAATTACAACTCGCTAGCTAAAATCCAAACCTTGCCATGCTCCGCGTCGGCCTCAAACATCATCAATCCGTCCACCCAGCTCCAGAGTATCGCGGCTGTCCAATATGCTAAAAATACCGCCTTATTTGCGCTTGGCCAGGGCACTTCCCAGAGCAGTTCCATCTATCAATTGAACAATCAGCATAATCTTGTTTCAAGCTTACAAGGTTCCGCAACATCAAGTTATATCTCTATCGCCAGCGGTGGAACACAGCTCTTCGTGCTGGCCAAACTGGTCAAAAAAGACAACGTGCCTCCCGGCTACACTCTGAGCCAGTACACCCTCGATCCAACTGGAATGTTAAAGCAGCCTCCTTTAACCACGACGATTGATCAAGCTTACACTAGCGGCGGTTATGTACCTATACTCATCACCGCCTGGGGGAGTAATGTCTATGTCGCGCTTTCAAATGCAAATCAGGGTCCGGCCAAAATTCTCAGCTACTCAGCGGACGGGAAAGGCCACCTGGTTGCTGCGAAGCCCTACATTATTTCGAACTCTTCTCCCATTATCAGCATGGCTACATTTGCCAATCAGCTTTTCCTCCTCACGGATGGAGCAATTCAGAGCTTACCTTTGACCGGTGGGCAGTTAAGCCAGGCATTTTTGCCCACCCCTGTGCTGGTGCAATCGCCTATCCAGACGCCATTGTCGGTCAGCCAGAGCGGATTCAACTCCTCGATGACTGTGCCGACGCCAACGGTCACGCCATTGCAGAGCAGCACCCTCATAGTGCCGACCGCTGGTATGCTAGCGGCAGGTGTAGTTAACAATGTTTCTCACCTCTACATTGGAGACCCGGCGAACAACCGCGTGCTTGATCTTGATGAAGAAGCCGCCTCCCCTGGTGGAACCAGCACACCTACGACTACACCTGCCGGAACAGGTACACCTACTGGCAATACCGTAACCATGCAACTTGTCAGGCAGTTTGTTTCTCCCCAGGAATTGAAAGTAGTGCAGGGTATTGCGGTTGATCCCCAGGGCAACAATGTCAACATCCTGGCGCAAACGAGCACTCCTTCGCAGTTGAACCTGGTTTCGGTCAGCACAAGCGGCTGCACCCCGTAAAACATAACTGGAATGGCGTTCCAGGGCATACCCTATACGGCTTCGCCAGCCCTTCGTAGCAGGGTACGGGCGGGGCTTGCCCCCGCCCTGGATGATAAAGGAGCAATAGAATAGTGGGTTTTGAAGCGCATTTTCGCACACATACATGCGGTGAGCTACAGGCGGAGAATATCGGACGGCAGGTGACGCTGGCGGGTTGGGTCAATAGACGCCGCGATCATGGCGGCCTGGTTTTCCTGGATATCCGCGACCGCTACGGCATCACGCAGGTTATTTGTGACCCTGAGCGTTCTCCCGAAGCGCATCGTATCGCTTCAGAATGTCGTTCCGAATATGTTGTGCAGGTTACGGGTACTGTCGTCCCGCGTTTGCCGGGGACGGAAAATCCCAACCTAGGCACCGGCGCTATAGAAATAGCGGCTGATCATATTGACATCCTCAATCCTTCGCGCACCACGCCTTTCCCTATCAGCGATACCATCTCGGTGGACGAATCCCTGCGGCTCAAATATCGCTATCTCGATCTGCGCCGGCCAAAGATGCGCGACAACGTCATCCTGCGACATCGCGTAGGGAAGGCCATTCGCGATTACCTGGATGAGCGCGGCTTCCTGGAGATCGAAACGCCTATCCTGATGAAAAGCACGCCGGAAGGCGCGCGCGACTACCTCGTCCCCAGTCGCCTCTATCCTGGCGAATTCTATGCTCTGCCGCAGTCTCCCCAGCAGCTTAAACAGTTGTTGATGGTGGCCGGTCTGGACCGTTACTTTCAGATCGCTCGCTGCTTCCGCGATGAAGATCAACGTTCTGACCGCCAGCCCGAATTTACCCAGCTTGACCTCGAAATGGCTTTCGTAGCAGAAGATGACGTCATGTCGCTTATCGAGGGCCTCCTGATCTTCCTGATCGAAAAAACCACCGCCAAACGCATCAAACAGCGTCCTTTCCCACGTTTGAATTACACACATGCCATGGATCGCTATGGCACCGATCACCCCGACTTGCGCTTCGATCTGCCCCTGGTGGAGATCAGCGACCTGGCAGCTGCTGGCAACTTTGGCGTCTTTCAGGGCGCATTGGCTGCCGATGGCATAGTGAAAGGTATTCGCGTGCCGGGGGCGGGCAGCTATAGTCGCAAAGAGATTGAGGAACTGACCGAGTTCGCGCGCATGCTGGGTGCGAAAGGCCTGGTTTCGCTTTCCATCAGTCCATCTGGCGAGGTCAAATCGCCCCTGACCAGATTCATGTCCGCCAATGAGGTACAGGCTGTCATTGATCGCCTGCAGGGTGAGGCGGGCGATCTGCTGCTATTCGTTGCCGATAGCGCGAAAGTCTGCAACGATGTCCTGTTCCGCCTGCGTGTCAAACTGGCCGAGCGGCTCAAACTGATCGCCCCCGACGAAATGGCGCTCTGCTGGGTAGTAGATTTCCCACTGCTGCACTACGACGAAGAGGGTCAGCGTTACGAAGCCGAACACAACCCCTTCTCCGGCATGGACGAAGCCCACATAGATCGACTCGATAACGACCCGCTGCACATTCGCGCCAAACAGTACGACATCATCTGCAACGGCTACGAAATCGGTGGTGGCAGCGTGCGTATCAACGTGGCCGCGCTCCAGCACAAAGTCTTCTCCTTGATGAAGCTCGACGACGAGCAAATCAAAGAGCAGTTCGGCCATATGCTCGAAGCCTTCGAGTACGGCGCGCCCCCGCACGGCGGCATCGCCCTGGGCATCGACCGCCTCGTGATGCTGCTTGCCGACGAGGACAGCATCCGCGAAGTCATCGCTTTCCCCAAAACACAGAGCGCGCTGGACCTGCTTATGAATGCCCCCTCTCCCGTCGACGACAAACAACTGGCAGAACTGCACCTGAGGATTCGGGCAGAAGAAAAGCGTTCATGAGATTTGCCACCGATTGGTCGGGAGGGCGAACTGCGCTTCTGCCTAAATACCGAGTTCTTTTTGGTTGCAAAAAGTAGCTCTACATTTGGATGCTTATGTATACTGATTGTAAGGTCTCCCCCAGTACCTATCGTATACAAATCCCGGTTGGAAGGTGGAAGGAGATGACAATGGCATCTATGAATTCAAT
Source organism: Ktedonobacteraceae bacterium (assembly GCA_035308345.1). Taxonomy (GTDB): domain Bacteria; phylum Chloroflexota; class Ktedonobacteria; order Ktedonobacterales; family Ktedonobacteraceae; genus CF-113. Next base: position 11,642 of record DATGGW010000190.1, read on the forward strand.
GGGGCAGAATCGATCAACGACAGCTGCATCCTCAAATCAGGGGACGTCGATGGGCATATTACACCGGCAGTCCGCTGCTACGAACACAGCAGTTGGCGTATCGCCCAAGTTTATGCCGGCGCTGACCGAGGAGGAAGCTGTTACGCAGGCACGCCTGCTCAAAGCGTTGGCGGATCCGACTCGTTTGCGTATTTTAAGCTTGCTCAGCCGTCATGAAGGCGAAGTATGTGTATTTGAAATTGTAGAAAGCTTTACGCTCGAACAACCTACTATTTCTCATCATCTACGCATTTTACGTGATGCTGGCCTGGTGGATTGCCGCAAGAAAGGTCTATGGGCCTACTACTATGTGCGCCGCGAAGCCTTAAATCGCGCGCAAGATGTGATTAACGGTCTCGTCTAGTAGAATATCGCAATTCTTCATACATTGCACGGGATGGTTACAGGCAGTAGATAGCTTTTAACCATCCCTCCCCCCGCTGACTCACTTTGTTATCCTCAATGCTGGTGTTTTGCAAGAAGCAAAAACCTTGACACAAATAATACAGACTGGTATACTGACATCCACAGAGAACGTCATGATCCCGTAGCTCAGTGGATAGAGCGACAGATTGCGGATCTGTAGGCCGCAGGTTCAAATCCTGTCGGGATCGCCGTTGCCCCGGCCCGCATGCGGGTTGGGGCTTCTTCGTGTGAAATCTTTCAGCAGAAAGGATCGGCGCATGAAGGTATCATTCTGGTTTGTGGTCATCGCCTCAGTTTTTGTCACCTGCCTGATTACCGCCAACATTATCGCCGTAAAAATCATTCTCTTGTTTGGTTTCCCCGTGCCTGCCGGTGTCATTATCTTTCCACTCAGTTATCTGTTTGGCGACGTACTTACCGAGGTGTATGGATATGAAGCAGCGCGGCGCATCATCTGGCTGGGCTTCGCCTGTAATCTATTGACGGTTATCGCCATTTATATCAGCGGTATCGCCGTTAATGCCCCATTCTGGCAGAACCAGGCCGCCTACAATACCATCCTGGGTTTCACACCACGATTGCTGCTGGCCTCGTTCATTGCTTATCTCGTGGGAGAGTTCACAAACTCGTTCATCCTTGCCAAACTCAAAATTGCCACAAGAGGACGCTGGCTCTGGACGCGCACCATCGGCTCCACGCTGCTCGGCGAGGGCTTTGATACGCTCATCTTCATCAGCATCGCCTTCTGGGGTATCATCCCATCCTCCATGTTGCTGACCGCCATCCTCACCCAGTGGGTTTTCAAAGTCACCTATGAAGTCGTGGCAACACCCTTCACCTACCTCATTGTTGGCTTCCTCAAGCGCAAAGAGGGCAAAGATACCTACGACTATCGCACCAACTTCAGCCCCATCCTTTTCCGCAAAGCCGCCCCCGAAAATTGAATCACACGGAATCCAGGGCGGGGACAAGCCCACGCCCTGTTCGCCCTGCTTCACGCCCAGCGAACCAGCCCCAACTCGTGTTTGTTAGCCAGCGCGGGATGATTGGGCAGCGCCCGCACGCCATAGGCGATGTTGCCGCTTTCAGGCGGCTTCAAACGCAGTTCATAGCGGAGAGAGCCGTCTAACTCCTGCTTGATGTATTCCATAGGCAGCGTATGCTGAATCGCCACCTGGTCGTCTCTGGCTTCACCGTAGACAAGTTCGATGGTGAAATCTTCCGGGCGCAGGTTGTCAGCCCTCACCCAGGCTCGCATATCGACTCCTTCGCCCAGGCTGATCTGCCCTTCCCGCCTGCCCTCGGCATACAGTTCCAGTCCGGCCCAGGCTTTGCGTACCTTTTCTTTCCAGGCAGCCAGCACGCGCGCGCGCTCGTAGTGGTTCTCCTCAATGCGTATGCCCTGTTGAAT
>DATGGW010000191.1:0-5411 GCA_035308345.1 Ktedonobacteraceae bacterium
CGCCTGCGTCGTTCCTCTGGGATTGCTCTCCCAGCTAACGTTCGGTAATTTAGTGGATGCACCATTTAGTTATGCGCGGCTAGAATGAGCGATTGGCCGACTGCCTGACCATCATGCCAAAGCTTGTCTCAGTTTACCATATGCTGCCAGCACCATGCGATACGAAGTGAGCTTCACCCGCTTTTGTGGAGAAGAGAAACATTCAGGCTAACTGATCAATTGTGTACGAGCAACCCAGCCGACAGAGCCCAGCGAAGTGGGATACGGAAGCAGAGAACGTCTGAGTCAGGCATCACTCAGGTGAATGTGTTGAGAAAATAGAGTAGAGATGAGTTAGAACGTATGTTCTATTAATTCTAGAATGTTATATAAATAATCTCAGCGGAACCGACGGGCATCGACCCATCGGTCGCACCTGGCACGCATCCCGCTGGAAAAACTCTTCCCAGGCAGAAATGATATACCCGTGTATAAACACCCGACCGTCGAACCCTCGGATGAGCAACGCTGACCAGGTTCAGAAGCCCATTGGAAAATACCTGTTGCTCAGTGGCCTACCGTTCTTCATCGGATTGACCAGGGCGAGCCATTGAGAAAAGTTGCAGGGGAGTATGGAGTGTCGAATGAGGCTGTTCGGCGGGTACTGTATGCTGCGCGTCGTCGCTAAGTGGGACGTGCCAGCAGGGATCAGCCACATAGCCAACAAAACACGCCACGACTGCATGGACAGGCAAAGGACCTGGCGGACCCGTCATGCGCTTCCGGTACCTACGGCATATCAGCCGTGTACCACATCAGGGCCGCGGAAGGGAATGTGGTGGAAAGGAGAAGCAGAAATGGTGTGGACGAATTTTATAACCTCCTGCAACTACAACGAACTCGGCAGCCTCTCGCCGCCGAGTTCGTTGCTTTTCAGTAGGACATGCCCTTTGTGTAGTGCTACCAGGCAAAGAGGGGTATGAAGCTGATTAACTGGTTTGTGCCGGCGAAGGGATCGCCCCGAGTTGTTGCAGCAAACCTAACACGTCAGATTCGAGCCAATGCTCAACAATCTTGCCACTCTCGAAACGGTATATTTCGATCCCCGTCGCTGAGAACTGTTTGCCACTTGGGGGAATGCCCATCAGCTCACCCTTTTGTGTCCCGCTCGATGTCCAGCGTACCACTACCTTGTCGCCTTCAGCGATGAAGTCCTCAAAGGTGAAATGCAGGTCAGGGAAGGCTGCCAGGTACATGCCCGCGGATCGTTTGACACCCTCGGTGCCTGCTGCGGGACCGGGACCATGATCGATGATATTGACGGCGCAGAGTGCATCGACGATAGCCAGATTCCTCTTGTTGAAGAGTTCCTCTAAAAACTGGTGAGTAAGGGTTTTGTTGTTTTCTGTTGACATGTGAATGTTCTCCTTGCTCCGAGTCAATGACGACGATGAGTTGTGCTACTGATGAGAGTATACCGGCGGAAAGTGGCCTGGACATCAGGGAAATCCCTACAAGCAGTACCTAATTTTGTAGAGGCGTGAGAAGAAATGAAAAGCAGCACATCCATAGGTAGAAGTACGTATGTCACCAAAGCATCACTGCACCGATTCCTGATCCCTATCCAGCGACACGAGTTGATGTGCAATGGCGAAACGGGTCGCGGCAGTGCGTGAACTGACACCAAGTTTACTGAGGAGCGAACGGACATGCGCTTCGGCGGTGCGAGGGCTGATGACCAGCTTTTCGGCAATCTGCGCGTCCGTCAATCCGAGCGTTACCAGTTGTAAAACCTCAAGCTCGCGGGCAGTGAGGCCGAAGAGAGTCGTCCTGGATGCGCCGACCTGGGAGTGGGACGGGGAAGCGCGTACGGCGGGAGGCGCGTGCGGTGGAGTGAATTGCTCTCGCACCTCGAGGGCTGCCGTCATCGCTTGCGAAAGCTCCATTGCCTGCCCTTCTGCCCAGGCTTGTGCGAAAGCGATCTCGTCCAAATCGGCGCGCATAGCGGCTACGGCGCGCTCATGGGAGGTGCGTTCGGTTGGAGGCAGGGGAGTACCCATTATCTTGCGCAGGGCCTCAGCCGCCCCAAAAAGTTGCACTGCGCCCCTGTGGTTTCCCTGGACGGCAGCTACCTTTGCCAATCCCTCCAGGGCGGCACCAACCCCTTCCTTCTCTCCCGTCTCCTGCCTCAGGGCGAGGCTTTCTCGATAGCAGCGTATTGCCTGCTCCACGTCACCCTGATGCAGCGCCAGCCGCCCCAGGATGGAGAGAGTATGGGCGCACCCTGCTTTATGTCCAAGCTGCTGCCAGATCACCAGGCTCTCTTCGCAGAGCGCTCGTACCTGCTCGCCGTTCCCCTGTTCGAGCAGTGCAGTGGCAAGATCAGTGAGTGAACCAGCAATCTTGTCGGGGGACCCCATCTCACGCGCGAGCACCAGGCCTTCCTCGCACAGTGCTCTACTGCGCTCGTACTCGCCCTGAGCAAGCAGGGTCTGACTCCACCTGGAGAGGGCTAGGGGCAGAACTACCTTATCATGTAGTTCACGGAGCAGCGGGAGACACTCCTCGTAAAGTGTGGTGGCCTGTTCGTAGTCACCCCGACTGTATCGTAGTTCTCCCAGCGAATACAGGAAATAGGCAATGAGCTGTGGCTCTAAAAGCGTACGAGAGAGAGCCAAACCTTCTTCTAAGAGGATGGTTGCTCGTGTCGAGTCACCCTGGAAGCGTGCGGACAAGCCTGCATTCAGTAAGACCCATGCACGCGCAGATGTCCTTTCCGAAAACTGCGTCAGGATACGCTCCAGGATGGTTCGTCCCTCGGTCAGATAGCCGCGGTAGAGCCAGAAATGCCAGAAGGCTCCCCCTCCGATGCGGGCAGCGATCGCTACCTCTCCGCGTTCAAGCAAGTTCACAAGCGCCGCCCGCAGGTTGTCGTGTTCACTCTCGAAGCGGTTGAACCAGGCCACCTGCCTGGGACCAAGCAGCTCTGGCTCGGCCCGTGCTACCAGCCCCGTATACCAGGTCCAATGACGCTCTTGCAAGCGAGCCACTTCCCCTGCCTCCCACAGCCGCTCAAGGGCGTACTGCCGGATCGTCTCCAGCAAGCGATAGCTTCCCTCACCCCCGTGTGCTTCGACCACGACCAGAGATTTGTCCACGAGGCGTGCGAGTACATCCAGAATCTCGCCCTTGTCGATCCCCTCGTCCGTGCAGACCGCCTCTGCCGCTTCCAGGGTAAAACCCCCGGCAAAGACGGAGAGCCGCCGAAACAGGATGCGTTCCCGCTCCGACAGCAGGCTATACGACCAGTCCATAGTGGCACGCAAGGTCTGCTGGCGGGGCAAGGCAGTCCGGCGACCGCCCGTTAACAGCCGATAGGCATCATCGAGCCGGGCGGCAATCTGCTCGACAGAGAGGACGTTCACCCGTGCCGCAGCCAGTTCGGTGGCCAGTGGGATGCCGTCCAGACGGCGGCAGGTCTGAAGCACAGCCGCCGCATTCTCCGCGGTGAGCTGGAAGGAGGGAAGGACGGCAGCGGCGCGTTCAAGGAATAGTTGGATAGCCCCGTAGTTCACCAGTTCCTCAAGCGGGTGAAGGTGATCCGTCTGGGGTAGGGGCAAGGAAGGCACGAGCCAGACCCGTTCACCGGGGATATTGAGGGCTTCTCGACTGGTCGCCAGGATGCGCAGCCTGGGGCAGGTAGAGAGCAGCCGCTCGACCAGGTGTGCGCAAGCCGTCACCAGATGTTCACAGTTGTCCAGAATCAGCAGGAGTTCTTTCGGCTGAAGGAAGTCTGAGAGCGTTTCGGTGAGGGGTCGTCCAGTCTGCTCAACGATGCTAAGAGAGGAGGCGATTTGCTGCGGTATCAGCAGCTGGTCGGTCAAGTCAGCCAGTTCGACCCACCACACGCCATGTGTGAAGGCCGCAGTCGAGGACGCATCTGCTGCGAGCTGAAGAGCCAGGCGCGTCTTGCCGCAACCACCGGCTCCTGTGAGTGTCAGGAGCTGAGCGGTAGGAAGGAGGTCTTTGATCTCAAGCATCTCCTGCTCTCGACCGATGAGCCTGTTCAATGGACGGGGGAGATTATTGGGGGATGCCTCCTGTCGTTGCGTCATGGATACTGCTCCCTGTGCATGGCCATGGTCTTGCCTTCTCTACCAAAGAGGCAACTAGTGACTCACTAGAGCACCATTATATGGGAAGTGATGAGATTTTGCCAGTGTTTTATCAAGCAGCGTAAATTTGATGTGAAAGTCAAGGGAAGATGATCTACTTCCTTACTCCCAACGCTACCCATAGATGAGGCGGGGCCGGTCGAGCCGCTTGTGCCTGGCGTTGAAGTGGGATTGACTGCGGGAGTGGCAGGAAGCTATTTCAGGCCGCAAAAGGTGCAGGAAGCTCTCCGCGCCGATAGAGGATTCTGCCATCGCGCTTCACATTGGCGATGAAGTCCGGGTCCCATTCCTGCGAGGTGCGCGAAGAAAACATAACTTTGACCTCACGTGGGGCGCCTAAATGACGGTCTTCCGCCAGACCAGCCGTGTGCACCAGGGCCAGCATCTGCACACGGACGGCATCGCGATTCCCATTTAACACGACGAGCAGATCGACATCACTCGGATCGGGCCCGCCCAACGACCGCTCTTCATGCCGGGCAACTGACCCATAGAGGATAATTGCTAAAACCTCTGGATGCCACTGAGCGAGCAACTCAACTGTCTCTCTGACAAGCGCGCTCGTCTCTTCGTCTAACCAGGGAGGGAGAACTTGCAGGTCGAGTTGCACTGTTTTTCCTCCTTTCAGTGTGTGGCCCACAGGCGAATCTGCTCCAACAACGACAACGCCTTGAGGGCGTCGGCAGCATCCGGCTCGCCCGGTCAGGTCTAAAGCTTCCACTAAGCAGCAGCAGCTTTTTCACCAAAGCTCCGCAGGAAGCGACTTAAGCGGGTATGATTGTTCAGATTGTCGGCCATCAAAGCTGTTGCGCCTCGAGCCTGCGACTCGCCTGAGGGAGCGGTTGAATCGTCTTCAGGATCTCGTCTGACTTCTCGCGAGCAAGATCCAGCTCATAGCGTTTTTGCAGATTCATCCAGAAAGCAGCACTCACCCCCAACCATCTCTCAAGACGTAAGGCGGTATCAGCGGTCATGGCTCTTTTCCCTGCAACCAGCTGTGAAATGCGATTGGCCGGCACATGCAACTCACGCGCTAACTCGGTCGGGCTGGTGTTCAATTCCGCCAGTTCGTCGGCTAATATTTCGCCCGGATGGATGGGATAGATCGGACGTTTGCGCACGGTGTTTTCTCCTAATGGTAATCGACGACTTCGATATTCACGGCACGATGTTCACTTTCCGACCATTCAAAGCACAGTCGCCATTGTTGGTTAATGCGAATACTGAATTGACCTTTTCTGTCGCCAAGCAACGCTT
>DATGGW010000192.1:0-2339 GCA_035308345.1 Ktedonobacteraceae bacterium
CATCCACTCGGCGTCGCGCCGTGCCAGGTAATCGTTGACGGTGACGAGGTGAACGCCTTTCCCGGTCAGCGCGTTCAAGTAGATGGGCAGCGTAGCAACGAGCGTTTTTCCTTCGCCGGTGCGCATCTCCGCGATCTTGCCCTGGTGCAGAACGATCCCGCCGATCAGCTGTACATCGTAGTGACGCATTTTGATACGACGCCATCCTGCCTCGCGTACAACCGCGAACGCCTCCGGCAGCAAGTCATCGAGCGTCTTGCCGCTCTTGTAGCGTTTCGCCACCTCTGGCAACCCCTCATCCATCTGTTCCGCCTTCAAAGCAACAATTTCGGAGCGCAGGTGTGTCAGTATCTCACCCAATAATTGTTCCAGCCGCTCGTCCGTTCCCTCTTCAGGGTTAGGCGCGTTACGACGGGCCTCTTCGAAATGCGGCCACGAGGCATCAAAGGCCGCTTCCAGCTCGCTGTTCTCGATCTCTTTGAGGACAGGCTCAACTTCTTTGAGCAGCGCAAGCGTCGCGTGTCGCGGGTCTTTTGCCTCATCGGGCCAGTTCTGACTCTCCTCGGCGCTGTCCATCGCGGCGGTAATCGTGAATTTGATCAGCGTAGGGAAGAGTTGTTCATAAGCAGCTTCAAAGCACTCCGAAAGCGTGTCCTGGACATTATTTTTGAGGTACAGTTCCGGGTCGCGTCGCAATTCGAGCGTCTGGCGATACTCCGTCACCGCGCTATGTAGCTGCTGGTCCGTGCATTTCTGAGCGCGTGGCTCAATACGCTCCAGCGTTTCACGAAAGAGCCTGACCAATTCATCTTCCAGCACCATGCCACCCTTGAGGTGTAAGAAGAGTTGCGAGCGAAATTCGTCTGTTTTCGCCGCCAGTTCTTCATCGCTCAGTTTTTGCATCTGTGGTTCAAGTGTATTTATTTTATCGACAAGTGGCTGGATTGCCTTTAAATCTCGTTTGTTGGGATCACCCAGGATTTTCCCAAGTAGTTGCATAGTGGTATTGTTCTCCTACGTCGTGCAGTGTTGTTCGCTCGTGCAGTAAATTTCGGCGCTCTCTGATGTCAGCTATACTTAGTGATACTATATTCGTTCGATAAATATACCAGATCATTATATCATTCCACATTCGTAGGGGCAATCCCTGTGGCTGCCCGTTTTCCCTGGATGGATGCGCGGGCAACCACAAGGGATTGCCCCTACGAACGAAGTGAGAATTTAAGGGGATTATAAGCACTCAAAAGTGCTATACTTATGACTAAAACAAATGAAAGAGGAGCATGTACAGTTATGCCCGCACCATCACCTGTCGCATCGTGGCCATTTCAAAAAGTGTTGATTGCCAATCGGGGAGAGATCGCGCTACGGGTCATTCGCGCCTGTCGCGAGCTGGGATTGACCAGCGTTGCTGTCTATAGCGATGCCGACCGCAATGCGCTGCATGTGCGGATGGCCGATGAAGCGTACCACATTGGACCGGCACAGGCTGCTAAGAGTTACCTGCACATTCCTACGATTATCGAAGTGGCGAAAAGAGCGGGGGCGCAGGCCATCCATCCTGGTTATGGTTTCCTGTCGGAGAATGCCGCCTTTGTGGATGCGTGTACAGAGGCGGGGCTCATTTTCGTCGGGCCGTCATCGGAGGCGCAACGAGCGATGGGCGAGAAGACAGCCGCCCGCCGCACGGCACAGGAGGCAGATGTCCCTATTGTGCCAGGAGCTATGACCGAGGTCGATGATGACGCGGAGGCCGAAGCGATTGCCGCCCAGCTGGGCTATCCCTTGCTCCTCAAAGCCGCGGCTGGCGGAGGAGGCAAAGGCATACGCTTTGTGCGCGATCCCAAAGACCTGCTCTCTTCCATGCGTACAGCGAGGAGTGAGGCCAAAAGCGCCTTTGGGGACGGGCGTGTCTATATGGAGAAGGCCGTCTCTCCGGCTCGCCATATCGAAGTGCAGTTCATCGCTGATACACATGGCAACGTTGTCCATCTGGGAGAACGCGAATGCAGCATCCAGCGCCGCCACCAGAAATTGATCGAGGAGTCGCCCTCGCCCGCACTGGATGCGGCTCTCCGCGCTCGTATTACCGCCTCTGCCGTCAAGTTGATTCGCGCTATACACTATGTCAACGCTGGCACGGCGGAGTTTCTGCTGGGGCCAGATGGCAGCTACTATTTTCTGGAAGTCAACGCTCGCATCCAGGTCGAACACCCGGTGACGGAATGGTGTACGGGTATCGACCTTGTACAGGAGCAGTTCCGTGTCGCCGCCGGTCTGCCACTCTCTTTTACTCAGGAGGAGGTCGTCTTTCGCGGCTCGGCCATCGAATGTCGTAT
>DATGGW010000193.1:0-15533 GCA_035308345.1 Ktedonobacteraceae bacterium
CGCTGATCTGGCCCTTTGCAACCTCAGTCACATACTCTGCCTGCAACATAGTGTTCTGGCCTGCTCGCAAGTTATGCGCCACAATATAAGCCAGTTCGCCGCTCTCCGGCTGTGTTGCGACCAGCTTCAGCGTCCCTCTGCCAGCAGCGCCGACGCGCTCGACTATGCTCTTGCTGTCAAGAGACACTCCACCGGGCGCAGCATCGCCAGCAGCAGCCAGTTCCGCGCGTTTCGCCTTGAGCGTGATTCCATCGCCTGCCGCTTTTATCACGCTCTCAAAAGGAAGATGCGCGCTCTTCCCAAATAATCGCCGCTGTTTGACACCGATATAGGTCATGCAGCGCGCCGGAGCATCAAATACTACATCCGCCAGCATGCCATCTTCGCCATCGGCGCAAAATATTGTGTTGCCAAAATGAAATTTAGCCATTTCGGAGATACGCGTTGCTTTACTCATACGACCAACCTCGCACTGCAATAAAATGAAAGACATAAGCCGTTGTTCTGCCCTGTCCTTTAATAGAAGTGTAGCACGTTAGATGCATGCATGACAAGCCAATTGCTTGACACCACCGGTGCAGAACGATATTATGCATAAAGACCACAAAGGAAACGAGTAAAAAATATGACCGAAGAGAGCTGTTATATCGAACAATTTCCACACCGGCTGCCACACCAGGACAAAGCAGAACTACGCCCCTGCGGGCATTATGCGTGTCCTCCGCACACCATCACCTATTATGGCACGGGTGATGACGAAGAGTTAGTCGGCGACTACTGCATGGTGTGTTACGCGCGGATATTTCCAGAACATTGCCCTGATCGCTTGATTCTCCAGGCGGTGATTCGGGAGCAGGAAACAAAGTAGACCGTGGTCGCCCTGGTGCGTTTGCAATTGCCCTTGATAAACCCATACATTAGACTGATAATTGACGTATATCCCGTCGCGCCATACCGAAAATGCTCTCCATAGCCTCTGGCGCATAGCGGGCGACGATATCTTCGGTGATGGCATTGGCGCGGCAGATTTCGCCAAACATGCTGGCGCTGCTGCGCGGTATGCGTTCTTGAGTCTGCGGATCAAGCTCGATCAGCCCAAAGCGCACACCCCAGCCCTCTGTCCACTCGAAATTGTCCACCAGAGTCCAGTGCAGGTAGCCGCGCACGGGGATGCCCTCGCCGATAGCGCGATGCGCCATTGCCAGGTGTTCAAGGATGGCGCGCGGGCGGCGATCATCGAGCGTATCGCTGAAGCCGTTTTCGGTGATATACAGCGGTTTGTTGCCGCGAGTGCGTTTATAAACCGCTTTCAGCACGCGATAAAGACCGGGCGGGTAGATTTCCCCAAAGTTATTATCCAGTCCCGGATCATTGCGCGGCGCGTCCGGCCGGATAAAACGCTGCCCAAACATCTCGGCTGGCCTGGATGGATCAAAACGCACCATCTCGCGAGTGTAATAATTGACGCCATGAAAATCGCGCGCGCCCGCCGCACGTGGTATGGGGGGAAGCAGTAATTTGAAAGGCAAAGGAAAGTACCCTGTCTCTCCAGCGCGTAACGCCGTCCAGTTAAAGAAGGTATCCTGCAATCCGGCAGCGGCGCGGTCAAGCAGCGCAAGCGGACTGGCTGCATCAAAGAGGTGATAGTGCAGGCAATAACCAATCTGCGCCTGTGGCTGGATGCGATAAATAGTGTAGAAAGCCTCAACATGAGCCTGCATCAGGTTTCGCAACACGCGCATAGCGCGCATCATGTCCTGCTCACCAGGAGGATACGAGCCGAGCAAATAACCCAGGATGGCATAGATGTTTGGCTCGTTGATAGTGATCCAGAAGTCGCACAGGTCTTGCAGGCGTTCAACCACATAAGCGACGTAGCGCACGAAGTAGCGTATATTCTCGATATTCGTGAAGCCGCCGCGATCCGCAAACCACAATGGGTCGGTGAAGTGGTGGAGCGTGACCAGGGGTTTCAAGTGGCGCGCACGCAAGGCGGTCAGCATCTGGCGGTAGCGATCGATAGCCGCGCTGTCCCATCGATCCTCGGATGGTTCGACGCGGCTCCATTCGATGCTCAGGCGCAGCGCGTTATTCTCCATCTGTTCCGCCAGGATGAAATCCTGTTCCGCAGCCTGCCACCAGTTTGAGGCATCACCGCTTGTCTCACCCGTGAGTATATGTCCTGTTTGTTCCCAGCGATACCATTGATTGTTGGTGTTGCCACCTTCGCATTGATGGGCAGAGGATGCTGTCCCCCATAAGAATCCATCGGGGAAACGGAGAACGCGCCGACCACGCTGCCATGCCATACCGTGAAGCTCCTCGACTGTGAAAATGTTCAGGGCAAGGATATTGTACCACGTCTTGCATAAATAATCCGCTAAATGTGGCTTAGAGATGAGAACCCGCGATGATGACAGCATCTCCTTTCCCTTTCGAGTCTATTTCAGGATCATTTCAGCAGGTTGTTGTACACTTTATAATATGCACATGACGAGCGAACATAACACTGAGGACGACATGGATCGTAACGAGTATGAAGAGCCGCGAGAAGATCTTGCAGTTGAGATCACAGACCTGAATGAGGACGGCGATGATGAGAGTTCATCAATCTCCCCGAGCTTATTCACAGGCTCCTGGCTTCTTGCGCCTGAGTACCGTAAGCGTAGGAGGATTGCTACTGTCGCATTCGTTGGGCTGGCTATTCTGGTTGTCTTGTTCACTACTACACCTTTCAGGCAGCTCTTCATGCATGCTTCGTCAACGACCGAGCAGTCAACCTATTATTACGGACTCGATGCAAATCCGCCCTGGGGTCATCTGTCTGTCGATGGCAAGCGTGTGGCCCTGATTTCCAAAGGAGCTTATACGCTCTTCAGCTTGCCACGCGGTCAGCATACATTGACCTGGAGTGCTGCTCCATTTTCGCCGCAGCAGTGTAGTATTTCTGTGCCGGTGGGTTCAGATAGTGATAACTGCAAAACTCCTGATGCCGTGCCAGGCTTTCAGGGTAATATCACTTCATACATTAGTTTTCCGGCCAATCTCAGTATGCTTTCGGTGGCGCAGCGCGCCGCGTTGATCCAGGCAGCGCAGGTGGTGCTGGACAGCCAGCAGTCCAGCGAGACGGTACGAGCGGGAGAGTTGTACGCGCAAACTCCGGTGGCTGCCGGGGCGAGCACGCGATCATGTACCGTGCTGCATGTTGCGGCGCTTTGTTTCGTGGCTGCCAACCAGCCATTAAGGGCTACGCTGCGTCTGCAACTGGAGAGAGGCTCATCGCCCAATGCGCCCTGTGCGGCAGGGGCATGTGACTCTGGCAACCAGAACTGCCGGTTATTCTGTGATCTTCCCGCGTTCATTGGATCCAACACTGCGCTGTCTCCGGCAGTGTGGCAAACGTCTGTGGTAGTGAATCTACTATGGCGGTTTGCCACAGTAGATGGACGAGTTGTGGCGGAGAATCAGGCGGATTCCTTTATTCTCGGTGAGCAAAACGATATAGAGGTATCAATGAACATTACCTGGAACGGCAAGCAGTGGGGTGTGACACTAACTGGCCAGAGAGGTTTTAATAACAATGATGAACCAGTATGTTCTGCAGCATATAGTAATCTATATACCCTGGTATTTGCTTCAGCTGCGCCTGATTTTGTAGCGAAACTTGTGCCGGGGCCAACACCTGCCTCCGGTTGCTTGATCCAAATCACGTTGCAACCAGGCTCGAATACTGAGCCTACACCTACAGCCGCGCCGCCGACGGTAGCAAATGTAATACAGCGTTTTGGGGTATTGCTGGCGGTGAATGCAACGGCGCACCATCTGTGGCCTTTCCTGCCTGTTGCTGACGCCTACGAGCAGCAAGTAGCGCAACAGTTGATATGTTGTTAAGTTTTATGAAAATGGAGCGCCAGGTCTGGCGCTCCTTTGAGCAATCACGGTTAACTACATCGTTACTCCCGAATGCCGCGCCCTGGCAGCGGACGCACCAGCGGACTCATCACAGGCACATCCTTTTTGCCGCGTGGCAGGCGCTGGCGCACCAGGTAATTGGGCGCGACGGCCAGGTCACCTTTCTCCAGGGTGACATCTTCGCCGAAGCGGTTGAAGAATGACAGCTCGAAATTCGGGGTTTCTCCGAGCGCGCCATGAGGACAGACCTCTACACAGTCGCCGCAGAAGATACAGCGATCAAGCGCAAATGCCCAGCGTGTCAGCGTGCGCTCGGCCATCATCAGCGAACCGGTCGGGCAGACCTGCACACACGCGCCGCAGGAGACGCAGTCGGTATCATGCAGGCTGACGTTGAAAGGCGTAGAGACGATGGTATCGAAGCCCTTGCCGAACATGCCGTAGCAGTCGGGGCCGATCACGTCATGGCAGACGCGCACACACTGCGTGCAGTTGATACACTTGTTGGGGTCGCGCAGGATGAAGCTGTGCGACAGGTCCATGTCATAGTCGTGATAGTCGCTCGGTTCTCCGTCATGGAAGCGGTTATCCGCCAGTCCGTGCTCAATGCTGTACTTTTGCAGATCGCACTGTCCGGCTGCCGGACAGGCGCACTGCAAGCAGCGAGCTGCTTCGCGCTGGGCCTGTTCCTGCAGATAGCCGAGTTCGATAAGCTCGAAGCTGCGCTTGCGATTCTCATAGGGCAGCATCGGCATTTTGATCTTAGGTTCGACCGGCTTGTAAGGCACAATGTCGAACAGGTCGGGTTTGCGCTCTTCAAGTTCCAGGCGGCGGGCCACTTCTTTCATGTCTTCGCCGTTGAGAAAGGCATGGATCGAACGCGCGCCAAGTTTGCCCTGGGCGACACATTCGATAATGGTCTTCGCGCCCAACTGCGCATCACCCCCGGCAAAGACAGCGTCGCGATCTGTCATGTAGTTGAACGGGTTTGTCTGGATAGTGCTGCGCTTGGTCCATTGCACGCCCGACTGCTTATCGAGCACGGACACGTCAGGATTCTGACCGAAGGCGGGGATGATGACGTCGCATTTGATAGTAAATTCCGAGCCAGGAATGGGAACCGGGCGGCGGCGGCCACTGGCATCCGGCTCACCGAGCTTGTTCTTTACACACTCGACGCCAGCCACTTTCCCATCCTCGACAACGACTTTCGTCTGCTGGACATAGAACATCAATTCGGTGCCTTCGGCCTGTGCATCCTCGATTTCATCCATCGTCGCGGTCATCTCTTTGATGGAGCGGCGATAGCCGGTATGCACCTTTGCCCCCAGGCGCAGCGACGTGCGCGTGCAGTCGAAGGTGGTAAATCCACCGCCAAACACCACGACCTCGTTCTTCTCATTTACAGGAACAGTTTTACCCTCAACCTTGTCTGCCAGGAAAGCTATGGCGTTGATGACGCCCTCTGCATCCTCACCCGGCACACTTAACGGGTTACTCGTCCACGCCCCAATAGCGAGATAGACCGCATCGAAGCCTTGAGCGAACAGATCATCAATGGTGAAGTCTACGCCAAGCTTTATATTTAATTGCAGATCAACGCCCAGATCCCACACATGCTGGAGTTCGCGATCCATCACATCCTTTGGCAGGCGGTACTCAGGGATGCCATAGCGCAGCATGCCACCGGGCTGCGGCATCATCTCGAAGACCTTGCAATAGTGACCTTTTAACGCCAGGTAATAAGCGCAGGTGAGGCCACCCGGACCCGAGCCGACAATGGCAATTTTCTTACCCGTTGGCGGGTCCTTCACAAAGGGAACCGGCGGGTCGAGCAGGCATGTCTCGGCGGCGTGGCCGTGCATACGGCAGATGGCGATTTCCTCTTCGACCAGCGCGCGACGGCAGGCCTTCTGGCACGGCGCGGGACAGGTCAGACCCAGGATATAGGGGAACGGCAGCACCTCTTTGACCAGGCTCGCCGCCTCCTTCATCGAACCTTTGGCGATCAGCTCCAGGTAGCCAGGAATATCAATGTGCGTCGGGCAATCCACCTGGCACGGCGGCTGGCAGTAGGCATTGTGGTCAGAGAGTATCATCTCCAGGTTAGTGCGGCGAATGTGGAACAACTCATCCGAATTTGTTGTGACTACCATGCCGGGCAATGCCGGTGTGGTACACGAAGGAAGAGGTTGTTTCACACCCTCGATATGCACCAGGCACATACGACAGGCAGCGGTCGGTTCCAACTTCCCGTCATTACACATATTAGGAATGTCGGTAATGCCGTTGTCATCTGCCGCGCTCAGGATGGTCTGGTTTTCGTAAGCCTGCACAGTTTTACCGTCTATGGTCAGCGTGAAGCTGGGATGCCCCACCTCGTTGCGCACCATCAACGCCTGCGCATCATGCACAATAGGAGAAAGATTATCTCGGATAGATATTGCCATATATTACCTCTTGTAGGGTCAAAGGGCGCAACGAATTGCGCCTCTACAGATTCTACGGTAAGACATTTTTTGTGACAAAACGATGCGAACGCACGGGAACACAAGAGCCGGTCGGGCATTGCTGTTCCTTGATATGCATTTGAAAGTGGTCGGGCCAGTAGCGTTTCGCTGTCTTGAGCGCGTTCGGCGCATGCACCCCAAAGCCGCACAGCGAGCCATTGGGGACATATCCCGCAAATTCATCCAACATATCCAGGTCACTACTGGCGCCCAGGTCACTGATTACGCCTTCGAGTATGCCGGTGATGCGTTTCATACCAATACGACATGGCACGCATTTTCCACAGGACTCGTTGCTAAGATAACTACTGCGCTCCATCGCCCATGCTACCATGCAGGTGCTAGCGGGCAACAATTCGACGATACCAGAACCCACAATCGCGCCAGCTTCTTCGAGTGGATCATAATCGAACGGTGTATCCAGCAGTGAGGTCGGCAGCGCGCCGCCTTCCGCACCGCCCACAACGACCGCGCGCAGTTCGCCCTCGGCGCGGCTATAGCCCGCGTGGCGCAGTATCTCGCGCAGTGTTGCCCCGAAAGGTACTTCGACAATCTTTGGCTCGCTGTCAGGCACATAATCGTAGATGGTCAGGACTTTGGTGCCGCTCGTCGTCGCGGTTCCCACGCTGGTGAAGGCTTGCGCTCCATCGCGCGCGATGACGGGAATATTTGCCAGCGTCTCAATCGAGTTGACAACGGTAGGTCTATCCCACAGACCAGCCTGGGCCGGGAAAGGTGGTCGCTGCTCAGGCATACCGCGCCGCCCTTTAATCATGGCGATTTGCACAGTCTCTTCGCCGCCCATGAAGCCAATATCAACGCCCACTACATTGATGGCGCAGTTGAACTCGGTTCCTAAAATATCGCGCCCGACGAGATTAGCGTCCAACGCTTGCTGCAATGCCTTCTGCACCGAGGCCAGCCCTTCTAGATAGAGGCTGCGCGTGAAGAGATAGGCTTCTGCTGCGCCCACGGCATAGGCAGCGAGTACGATACCCTCGATGACCTGGTGGGGATTGCGCTCCAACATGGTGCGCGCAGCCCACGAACGTGGGTCGGCATCGTAGGCGTTACAGATCACATACCTGATGTCACCAGGTTGTTGACACGCGACACGCCACTTTTCACCGGTTGGGCGACCGGCGCCGCCGCGCCCGCGCAAATTAGCGTCCAGAACCTGCTGCATAATCTGTTCCGGGTTCTGTTCGCGGATGGCTTTCTCCAGCGCAACATAGCCCCCGGCGCGGCGATATGCTTCGAGCGAGCGCACATCAGGCTCACCTCGCCGCCGAATAACACGATAAGAAGTATCAAACTCAGGCATTGGGCTGCCTCACATGATTAATATTGCCAAACACGCCGCGCGTCGCGGGTGATAATCCACGTTCGGGTTGGTCGTCGCGTCGTATCCCTTTCACGACTGGAGCGGGTTTGAATTTTGGACTCATAGTAGCGATGCCGAATAGATCGCTCAAATCGACGCCGCGCACCTGCACGATGCGTTTGGCCGCTTGCAGTGGCAGATAGCCATAGGTATCCATTACGGCATCCAGCAGCGAGGATAACGCGCCGGCTTCCTGAGACCAGTTCGCCAACAATTCGTCAACCTTACTGAGATCTATATCCGGTTCCAGGTAATCCTTCACCGGCATAGTCATACAGGGAGCCACCGGCCTGTTGTGATAATCAACTGCGTATTCAGAGTAACGCTGGATATAAAACCCGGCTTTAGAAGCGCCTGTAGCCGGGGGCATCTTGCGCGTGCCGAATTTTTCAGCGCCTTCACGCACGTATGATACGAACCAGGGACGCTGCTTCCAGGCGTGCATCGGTTCAAATTCGATGGTAATGGCGCGCGGCGGACAGGCTTTCTCGCAAAGCAGGCAGGCTTCGCACTTCAGGTTATAGTCTGCTTTCAGCCCATCTTCCGCAAGTAATTGAATCAGGCCGCGACTGCGCGGAGGAAGCTTTGGCTTTTCGTAGGGATATAAGCGGGTTACCTTCGGTCGGAGCATGTGACTGAAAGTCAGTTCCATCCCACTAAGTATTCCACGCATAGACTACACCTCTATTTCTTTCTCGCCGCGCACTTTCAAGCCCTGCTTGGCGATTTTCTCGCGCAGCTTGAGGATGCCCTCAATCAACGCTTCCGGGCGCGGCGGACAGCCAGGCACGTAGATATCCACCGGCACGATGGTATCGACTCCCTGGACGGTGTAGTAGCTATCATAAAATTCGCCGCCGGAGTTCGCGCACTGACCCATGCTGAGCACCCATTTGGGTTCGGGCATCTGCTCCCATAAAAGTCGCAGGCGCGGCCCCATTTTAACCGAGACGGTTCCCGCCACGATCATCAGGTCGGCCTGGCGCGGGCTGGAACGAAAGACCTCTGAGCCGAAACGCGAGAGGTCATATTGAGGCGCAGAAGCTGACGCCATCATTTCAATGGCGCAGCAAGCCAGGCCATAACCAAGCGGCCAGACGGATTTTGAACGCGCCCAGTTCTGCGCCCATTGCAGCATATCCACGAAACTGGTAAGCTGAACAGGCAACTCCTGATCTCCAGGAATGTACTCATAGGGGCCTTTTGCCATAACAATTGGCACAGGCTTGCGCCGCCCATCGGCATGCGCGTCCCCATTGGCTTTAGTATCGCTACTCATAATGTAAAACTCCCATGCAAAGGTTTAGCAGCACCATTGCTCGGTTGATAGAATCGCAGAGTGATTACAGATAGGAGTCCGGCACTGGCCGTCTCCCAACCTGTCCTAATTATAGCACGTCGCATCATAACTGACCATATACCGGGAAGAGGCAGAGCCAGCGTCGAATTCATCTATTCTTTTTGACGGCTACCTCCGGTGTCGTATATAATTTTAGCAATTGCAAGGATAAGGAGATAAAACACATTGGGAACCTACACCATCACCGTATTGCCCGGAGATGGCATCGGGCAAGAGGTTATCGAGCAAGCTGCGCGCGTGCTGCACGCGGTCGGCGAACGCTACCAACATACGTTTCAGATGCATCACGCGCTGGTAGGCATAGCCGCCATCGAGGCCGAGGGGCTGGCGATTACTGACGCGACGATGGAGTTATGCCATCGGAGCGACGCGGTGCTATTCGGCGCGGTCGGCGGCATTTCTCGCTACGAGGGTTCAAAAACACAGGAGCGGCCCGAACGCGCGCTGTTCCGCCTGCGTAAAGAGCTTGAGCTTTTCGCCAACCTGCGCCCGGTTCGTCCGTTTAAGGCGCTGCTCAACGCCTCGACCATCAAGTCGGATGTCTTGCAAGGCACTGATCTACTGGTGGTGCGCGAGTTGACAGGTGGCTTGTACTTCGGCAAGCCCAGCGAGATTCGCGAAACCCCGCAGGGCCTGGAAGCCGTCGATACCTTGTTCTACACCGAGCAGGAGATTGATCGCATTACGCGCACAGCCTTTGAACTGGCGCGCGGCAGGCGCAATAAAGTCACTTCGGTCGATAAAGCGAATGTGCTCAGTTCATCACGCCTATGGCGGCATGTCGTCGAACGGGTAGCGGGCGATTACCTCGATGTGTCGCTCGAACATCTGCTGGTAGACACTTGCGCCATGCAAATTGTGCGCCGTCCTGCCGACTTCGATGTCATAGTGACAGAGAATATGTTCGGGGATATCCTTACAGATGAGGCCGCTATGCTGGCTGGTTCGATGGGCATGTTGCCTTCCGCCAGCCTGGGAACGCGCAAGACAGCGTATGGCTTGTTCGGTCTGTACGAACCCATACATGGCTCCGCGCCTGATATAGCCGGGCAGGACAAAGCTAACCCGCTTGCTGCCATACTGACAGCCGCCATGATGTTACGATATTCATTTGGACTGAACGAGGAGGCCGACGCGGTAGAGGCTGCGGTCGAGCGTGTCATCGAGGCGGGTTACCGCACAGAGGATCTGAAAGAGGATGGCCAAAAAATGGTCGGAACGCAGGAGATGGGCAGACTGGTTGTGGATGCGCTGGCCGCGTGAGAAAAGGCAGACGATAATATAACGGATTGTTAGCCCATCATAGGTTTAGGGCATGAACCTGCCAGGCGCAATTTCTCGCGCAGTTCTGCGAGTTGTCGGAGCAACGCCATTTGTTCTTCATTTACAGTCTGCTGCTCTCTTGCCTGGAAATGCCTTAGCCTTTCTTCAAGGTCAGCAATCTCGTAGAGTAAGACCTGTCGCTGCACGTACCAGCGCGTTACTGCGCGTTCAACGCCCATCTTTGGTTCCTTTTGTTATTCTGTATGATGACATGGGCATGGGAGCCGGGTACGCCCCTACCCCATGCCCTTGGTCCCCGCCCTGGTCGTTAAGTTTACGTTTATACGGTTGCTCCGTAAACCAGTGACTTGAGGATGTTGAGCATTTCTTCATCCTGGTAGGGTTTGACTATGTAGGCGTTCGCGCCCAACTGCATTGCGCGCTGCTGGTGCTTGGAGGCGGCGCGCGAGGTCAATACCACCAGGGGCAGCGTGCGGTACTGCTCCTGCGCACGCACGGTAGCCATCAACTCGTAACCATCCATGCGCGGCATTTCGATATCAAGCAGGATAGCAGCCGGCGTCTCACGCGAAATCATTTCCAGCGCTTCCACCCCATCACGAGCCAATTGCACTTCCCACCCGTTCTGCTTGAGCATATTGCCCACCACGCGCCGCACACTGGGACTATCATCCACTACCAGTACATGCTTGCCTCTCGGAGTGGTCTGCGCTTGCCTGGTAGGCGTCGTCGTAATTGTAGTGCTGCGCTGCGCAGTTATGGGAGCCGCAGGCGCAGCAGAGCTGGCGAGGGCATTAGCGGCCTGGGTGGCTGGCAAAGTTACACTTTCACGGCGCAAAGGCGAAGAGGTAGGAATATTAAGCCCGGAGCCGGGTACTCCTGGACGCGGCGACAGCAGTTCGATCAGTTCAAGGATCAGCACGACGCGCCCATTGCCTAATACAGTGCCACCTGCTATTCCATGCACATGCCGTAGGTGTGGCCCCAGGTTCTTCATGACCACGTCCAGCTTACCCTTGATACTATCAACCACCAGCGCGACTCGATGGCGATCGGTGCGCACCAGCAGGACAGGCGCCTTCTCATCCGGCTCGTTCAACGGTAGGTCCAGCAGTTGAGAAAGCATTATCAGCGGATAGAGGTCATTTTGCACGATAATCGCGGACCGACCACCAAATGTTGATTGCTTGAAGTTGTCCAGGCGGCCAATGGACTCGACCATGACGGTGGGAATAGCAAACTGTTGATCGCCAACCAGCACCATCATCGTGCTCTGGATGGCAAGACTGGTGGGGAATTTCATGGTGAACGCGGTTCCCTGGCCTGGTGTTGACTCAACTTCAAGTGTTCCGCGCAGGCGAGAGACGCTGTCACGCACTACATCCAGCCCGACGCCGCGACCACTTTCCTCGCTCAGCACCTCGGCAGTCGAGAAACCTGGACGGAAAATCAACTCGATGATGTCGGCTTCGCTCAATTGCTGGTCAGGGCGGATAAAGTTGTGCTCGATAGCTGCGTTACGCACGCGCTCCGGGTCTATGCCCGTGCCATCATCTCGCACAGTAATTACGACCTGGTTTCCTTCGTAGGCTGCCGAAAGCTTGATCTGACCGGCAGAGGGTTTACCGCTCTGCTGGCGCACCTCCGGGATTTCGATGGCATGGTTCACCGCATTGCGCATAAGGTGCAATAATGGACCGGCAATTTCCTCGATAACAGTTCTATCGACTTCTGTTTCCTGGCCTTCCAACACAAACTCGAACTCTTTATGCTGTTTGAGAGCCACCGCGCGCGCTGTGCGGTACAGGCGCGGGATCATAGTTGACAAAGGCACCAGGCGAGCTTTCATCAATCGATCCTGGAAAGTGGTGTTCAGGCGACTTTCGCGGCTGAAGACACTCTCACAATCACGTATGATGATGTCCATCTCATTGCTCAGGGTCGTCATATCCGAGATCCCTTCACTCAGACCACGAGCAAGCTGGTGAAACTCTGTATAACGGTCAAGTTCCAGTTCGTCAAATTCGGCCAGGTGGGCAGGTTCTGCGCGACCATTGGCATTCTTGCCGCCAGCATGACCGTTGGTATTCCCCTGGCCTGGCATCACCTGAACAGACCGGCCGCTGGGCAATGTCGCCGCCTCAAAGCGGCTATCCAGTTTCTGTCCTACATCGCGTAAGCGGTTGCTGCTGACTCCTGTATCTGCGACCAGGCGTAGCAGGCGCTGCAAACGCTCCTCCAGGATACTGCGGTTGACCAGCAATTCGCCGAAGAGGTTGACGAGTTCGTCGAGCTTGGTCAAAGGCACGCGCACGCTGAGGTCGCCGCGAGCCATGTGCTGGAGGTCTGCCCCCAACTGGTTCGCATCGACCACATTTTTAACTGCCGCCTCTTCCAATATCACAGCTTCGCTTGCTTCGATTTCAGCTGCAAGCTCCTCATCCATTACCCGCGCCAGGGATGGCTGTTCGCCGAGTATTTCAGCGTAGCGTTTGCGCAGCGATGCCACCGCAGCCTCGCCCGCACCGCTCGCGCCTTTTTCATTGATGAGCAAGTCCAGGGCTTCAGCCGTGTCCAGTATAATACTGATGATGGCCGGCGTGATCGGAATAGTTCCCTCCATCACGCTATCGAGCAGGTCTTCCGAAATATGGCAGAGGTCAGCTATAGCGCGGAAGCCCATCATGCCAGCCGCGCCTTTGAGTGTGTGTGTCGCTCGTCGTATTCCCTGAATGGGCTCGAGGTCCTCCGGGGCATTTTCAAGAGTGGCGACAAACATACTGATAGTTTGCAGGTGTTCTTCTGCCTCTAACCTGAAGATCTCCGCCGCTTCTTCAACAAAATCTGCCGCCTGGGGAGCTGAATTCGTCGTCATTGGTGCATGCTGGAAAGTTGCAGCAGGCGATGGCATTGTTACTGGCGCATAAGCAGGAACCGCAGGCGCCGCTTGTTGATCCCCTGCCGGTGCATCATGTCCAAAAACTTCATCTGCTTCGCCGGTAAGTTTGCTGAGAAATTCACTACGAACAGCAATTTCGATCTCCTGGCGCAGCCGTTCCTCAATCTCCTGCAATGATTCGCGAGTTCCAGAGCCAATGACACTTTCCTGCAACTGTCGCCTGGCCTCAAATTCATCGCGAAGTTCGTTGCGTATCTGTCGCTCCAACTCGGCTCGTGTAGCCATCGTCGGCAAGCGATGTTCGTATTCCTCACGTACTTGAGCTTCAATTTCCGCCCTGAGCGCGGCAATATCACCACGACGCTCAAAGGTGACGCGCTCGCGCACGGCATCACGGCCCACCTGCATCTCCCAGGGTGACCAGGCCTGACCGGATGGCGCAACCCGCAATTGATCGATAGCTTCCCCGCAGTCCTCTATCGACGCTTGCAACTGAAGCATACCCGCCTGCATCTGCTCATCGGTCAACTCCATGCTGCCGGTCATTTGCATGAGCAAATCCAGTACCTTCTTCAATTTGTTGTTCGCTACCCACATGACGGATAGGGGCAAATAGCGCCTGACCTGCTCCGGACTGTTGCGCAGGTTAAGGCCCATAGCCTTCCCGGCCCACTCTTCCATGCGATCAAGCGCATCTCTAGAGCCATCCAGGAATCCCTTGAACTCGGTGCGCTGCGCTTCGACTACAGTAGCGGCAAGGCGGAGTTGCGTGAGCGTCCTTTTGAGTGATGCAACCTGCTCCTCCACGACCTGGGCATCCTGCTGCATCTTGTGATAGACCCGCGCCACCGACGTATCTGTTTGCGCAGGCGCGAGCGCGCTGCGATCTGTTGACAGCGGCATTGGTACGCCGACAGCGGGTTGTGCCGTTTGGACAATGTGCGTTTGAGTAGTGACCGGAGTAGGAATCGCATCGCTCTTATCGTCGATGGGCAGGTTTGGAGTAACCGGCGGGCTGTCTGGAACGCGGCGCGAGGTCGACGCAAGTATTTCTAGTGCGCTGGGCTGCGCTGGCGCGGAAGGTGCCGGAGCTGGAACCGGTTGTTTGGGCTGTGTATCCTGCTGAGAGCGCACATCCTCGCTTGAAGCAAGAACAGGGTCTTCAGGCCACGATACCTCTTCACCTACAGAAGAGCCGGGCGCGCGGAAAGAAGCCAGCATTTCATCTAGGGATGGTATAGCAGCAGGAGCTGCGCCGACTATCTCTTGCTGCGGCTCTGCGCTTACGCCGCTCTCTCCCTGCATCCTTGTAGACAACTCTATGTGCGCCCGGTACTGCGTATAATCAGCATCATCTTCTGCGATAACCGCGTCCTCGTCGATGCCACCGCGTATGCCATCTACAAGGCGATGCAACCGCTGGAGAGAACGTTGTAAGAGACCGAGCGTAGGTGGATCGAGTTTGGCCACATTGTCCAGCACGTCGCCCAGGATATCTTCCATGCCATGAGCAACATGAGCCAGGCCTGGAAAATCCATCATAGACGCGGAGCCACCAATGGTATGCGCGCGACGATAGCTCTCCTCGAGAGCCTCCATGTCATCAGTTGACAGCGCCAACCGTCCGAGATTCGTTTCGATTTCGGGCAAATAGCTATTGACCTCTTCGATGAACGAGTCCAGGACTGAGAGTTTATCAAAAGTATTCGACATGATTCGCGCACCCACTCATTCTTTGTTACTGTCCCAGGTGATCACTATTCGGGAAAGGTACCTGGTCCTGACTATACGGTGACTGGTTCTGCTGCGGGTTTCTCATACGTTGACGAGGGGCAGGCCCCGTTTGCTGCGCACTAAAGTTCTCTGGTGGAACCCTGGGCGTCTGATTGGAAGTAGGGAAGAACGATTGATTCTGGGCGCCAAACCCTGACTCTCCAGAGAAATCAAATTGTCCATCAAAGTTTTGCTGGTAGTCGAAGCCGCCCAGGTCGCCGGAATTTTGCCTCACACCTCCCATTCCAGGCTGATTGGCAGATTGCTGTCCATTAAAATTCTGCTGGGCGCCGTACGCTTGCCCACTGAAGCCTTGCTGGCTGCCTGGCGCCTGCCCATTAAAATTCTGCTGGGTGCCATAAGCCTGGCCGCTAAAGCCTTGCTGACCGCCTGGCGCCTGCCCATTAAAAT
>DATGGW010000194.1:0-21454 GCA_035308345.1 Ktedonobacteraceae bacterium
CGTTGGGCAAGGCGCTGCGTCTGATCACGAATGCCCTGCGCGGGGGCTGTTCCATTCCCCGGAGGCAGACGCGCTTGAGTACCTCTTATCGGCTCGTGGAGACCTCTGGCGGCATCGTAACTTGACGCTTATTGGGCGACCGCAAGGGTGCGCCCTGGTACTCCCGCTTCTTCCGATTGTTCGTATGTGCTACGAGTTGAACAACTGCCCCAGCGTTCCGCCGAGATTGCTGCTGCCTCCGGCCTGCTGAGCACCCTCAGGCTGCGGTGGATGATAGGTCATGGATTGTATGCCTATGCGTCCAGGACCGGTGAAACGGTTGAGGATGATCGAGGCGCCGGCCATCATGCCGCCAATCGCGCCCAGAATGCCGCCTCCGCGCTGCGAACCGGCAACGGTGGTGACATTCATCTGCACCGAGGGGTCTTTCCACAGCCACGCGCCCGGCTCTACGTCCAGCGTTTCGCCGGGAGCCAGCATCTTTTCAAAGACATTGCCGTAGCCGTGCAGCAGCACCATACCCTCGCCCTGACGGCAGGTGAACTGATCGATGAAGAGGCCGGTGCGACTAAAGAGAATGTTGGCTGCGCCTTGCATGAAGGTGAAACCGTAGTCAACATTGCTGGTGGCGACCAGGAATTGATGCTCACGCACTTCTACCATCTGACCAGGCTGCAAGCGTAGAGCCACGACCTGGCCCACCGAATCGCGTGAGAAGGAGATGTTGCCAGGCCCCTGCGCCTCGGTGATGAAGATTTGCAGGCCCGCGAAGAAGCGTCTCGCCATGCCCTTGAGCGACTTGAAGCCGATCTGCACGCCCGGATGTTTCCAGAGCAGGATGTGATGCTCAAAGTAAATAGAGAGCTGATTGCCAAGCATCACATCAACGACCGGCACCAATTCGCCGTCAATCGAAATAGTGATATCTGCAATCTTCAAGGGGCTTTTGGGGTTATGCAGCTCCATTTTGGGTACCTGGTTCCCAAACATGCTGTTGCCGTATTCTTCATACTGGTTGGGCGGCACGTAACCGCCATCGGGCATGGGCGTGCCGTACTGGCCTGGCGCGCCATATTGACTCTGTTGAGGCGGCGGCGGCGGCGTTGGTTGACTTCCCGCGTTCATGGGCGAGCCACATACGCCACAGAACTTGATACCATCATTGACCTGACTTCCACAGCGGGGACAAATCATGTATTGACCTCCTTATAAACATAACAGTTTTCGTTCTGCTTGATGATATCACATATCGGCTTGTTGACAAGTAAGGAATCCTTTTCTCTTCTCATTAAACAAAAGAAGGATACAGGGATGTGAAAAATCACGCCCCGGTACCCGTCCGCTTATCTATACCAGGTTACAGGATGCTTAGAGCACAAAGCTATCCGCCAGTGGATTGCGGTTATTGCCGTTCTGTTTCTCACCTATCGCCTGTTGTCCACCTGTCTGGCGAGACATATAGCTGTTACCGCCTGGCGAGTTTTGCAGGTTCTGCAAGCTTTGCAGCGTTGCCTGGGACTGCGCGCTGGCCTGAATGCCAGTGGCGGTCTCGGTAGCAAGCTGTATCGTCTTGCCATCAATAACGATTGCCATACCGACGCCGCGCCGCAGATCGGCGATCTGACGGCGAAGTTCACGGTTCTCAGCCTCTAAAGCGTCCATCAATTTTTTTTGCTCAAGCAGCATCTGTGCGATGCCTTCAAATCCAGCGCTTGCAGCACGATCCATCATGGAGTCCTCCTGCGAATTTGGTACACATAATAATTCTAAAACAAAATCTCCCAACACAGCGCCACGCCCTCCCAATTGCTCACGTACTCAACTCAAGAGCTGAACGATCCGATCCCAAATGGCCGCCGCAACACCTGTTTTGGGCATTACTGGCAAATCTTCCATTGCCCCACCGGCATGAAAGATAGTTACCTTATTGGTCTCCGCTCCGAAGCCGCTATCTGAGCGGCTTACATCGTTTGCTACGAGTATATCCAGGTCTTTAGCGGCTAACTTAGCGCGCGCGTAGCTTGTCAAATCGCCTGTTTCAGCGGCGAAGCCCACACGCACTAACCGTCGCTGCCACTTTTCGCCTGGACTTCCTTTAACATCCTGGGCGCCTTCCGGCTGTTTGGAGGCAGCCGCGAGCTCTCCCAGAATATCCGGGTTGCGCACCAGGCGCAAATTAAACCCGCCTTCCTTATCCAGTTCTTGCGCTCCCTTCCCCTCCTTTTTGAGCTTCTGCGCCGCTGCTACAGCCGGGCGATAATCCGCCACCGCTGCGCTCATCACCAGCACATCGGCCTCTTCCACCGCGTCAAATACCGCGTCGCGCATCTGCAGCGCGGTTTCGACTCTCCACACATCCACCCCGTAGGGGGCATCTAATGCGACAGGGCCGGATATCAAGGTGACATCCGCGCCGCGATCGCGCGCTTCCGTTGCCAGAGCATATCCCATCTTTCCGGATGAGCGATTGCCCATGAAGCGCACCGGGTCGATTGGTTCCTGTGTCCCGCCAGCGGTCACTACCACACGGCGGCCCGTCAGGTCCCCATTGCGTCCCATTACGACATAAACAGCGCCGAGCAGTACGTTGGTATCTGGAAGCCTTCCGACTCCCACTTCCCCCGATGCCAGACGTCCCACCTCTGGTTCGATAATGTATGCTCCGTGCTTCCGCAGCAGCGCCAGGTTCGCCTGGGTTGCAGGATGCGCGTACATATTGTAGTGCATGGCCGGAGCCAGTACAAGCGGCGCTTTCGTCGCCAGGGCTACAGCCGTCAACATGTTGTCAGCGATGCCATGAGCCAATTTCGCGAGTGTATTAGCTGTGGCTGGTACGATGACCAGCGCTTCCGCTTCTTCTCCCAGGGCAATATGTGTTTCTGCGGCGCGTCCTGAGGGTTCCCACAGGTCGCTGTAAACCGGGCGATGGCTCAAGGTCGAGAAAGTCAATGGGCACACAAATTCTTCGGCCCGTTCAGACATAATCACATCGACCAGGGCGCCCGCCTGCTGCAAGCGACTGACCAGCTCAACTGCCTTATATGATGCGATTCCACCACATATACCGACGAGAATACGTCTGTTCAGTAACACCGTTTGCTTACTCGCCTCTTCAATCATACCTTGTGACACAAGGATAATGCTACCATAGCACAGTATGACACAACTTAACAAGCTCATTACCAGGAAGTACCAGTTATGCTCGCACATCCTTGCGTTTCAGGAAGTAAGCGATGAGGCCGCCCAGTATAATGATCATGACCGCCAGAGCGAACCAGCACAGCAATAGGTGCAGCGTCGCTTCTCCCTGCGAGTGGATTGAGAAGAGGGTTCCCTGGTAGCTCCAGCTATCACCATTGAGTACTTCGCCGTGAATGCCAACTGAAGAACCAGACGCCGCCACGCCCCAGCGCACTGCGAAGATCGAGCTGAATATTTGCAGGAAAGTCCCGTCGATCTTGAAGAGGATGCCGGAGAAGATCACCTGCGGTATCAGCAGGATAGGGATGAAACTCACCGCACGATCATTGTTGGGCGCGAGCGCTGAAACCGCCAGGCCGAGCATCAAGCCGGCCAGCGAGGTCAGTGTCATTGTGATGTACACTTCCAGCGGAGCCGGTAAGATAATGCCCTGCTGAATAGGCGCGATAGCATTTACAATCAGTACCATGACGGCGCTCTGGATCATGCATAGCAAACCCAGCACAACAATCTTCGAGAACATATAGGGTATGATGCCCAGGTTGACCGTGCGCTCGCGCCGGTAGATGGGAGCTTCCTTGACGATTTCGCGCGCGCCGTTGATACAACCGAACATGAAGGCAGCAAAGGCCATGATAAACAGGTACTTCTGCGCATCTCCGCCAGAAAGAGGCTTTATGAATGCCTGGAGAGCCTGGTTTACCCCACCATTTTGTTGTACGAGGGACTGCCCTTGCTGGGTGGTATGCAGGAAGTTCACAACATTATCACAACTGGAAGCAGGCAGCACAACTGCTTGAAAGTTGGGCGGAGTGATACAACCAGCGACATTGTAGGGAGCGAAGGTGCCTTGACCCTTATTCGAGAGCATGAAGAACAGGATAAGAGCAATCACCGGGGCCTGCAACAGCAAGATCAGCAAGTTGCCCACATCGTTTCTGAGCAGTTCGAGATAGCGACGGGAGAGTAGAGAAAATTGTTTCCAGGGATCGCCGCCGCGCTTGGGCGGAACAACCTCCGCGGTTTGCAATTGCTGATTGGGCCGGGTTGCCGGGCTGTTTTGCAAAGGAGCGACTATAAATTGCTGGTAGAGTGGAGAGGCTTTGAAGTGCGCCTCCGCCTCGGCTGGAATATTGGGATTCTCATCGGTTGGCTCCAACGCGCTATAGATTTCGGCAAAGTCGGTCTTGCCGAAATACGTTTTTGCTTCGTTGGGAGGTCCAAAGAACACCAGGCGGCCCCCCTGAGCCAGGAAACAGATGTAATCGCAGGTATTGATATTATTGGTGGCATGTGTCACCAGGATGATGGTATGCCCCTTATCGGCCAGTTTACGTAGCAGGAACATCATTTTGCGGTCAAGGCCGGGGTCCAGACCCGATGTTGGCTCGTCCAGAAAGAAGACGCTGGGATTGGCCAGCAGTTCGAGGGCGATAGAGACGCGCTTGCGCTGCCCGCCGGATAGCTTGCTGACCAGCAATTTACGCCGGTGCTTCATCTCTACGTCATCCAGCACTTCATCGATACGCTGCTTGATCTGTTCTTCGGTGAAGTCGTCGGGCAAACGCATGCGGGCGGTGTAGTACAGCGCGCGTTCAACCGTTAAATCGCGGTGAATGATGTCGTCCTGCGGCACGTAGCCAAGCTGGGTGCTGAATGCCGCCAGGTGATGATAGTAATCCTTGCCGTTGTAGTATACCCAGCCTTTCTGCGCCGGTCGCAGGCCGTTAAGGGCATCCATGAGGGTTGATTTACCCGCGCCGGAGCCGCCTACCAGGGCCACGAATTTGCGCGGTGGGATGGTAATAGAGATGTCGTTGATGAGGATGGTATTCTTGTTGCCCTCTTTACGCAGGCTAAGCGCGTCAATGCGGATACCGCCGCTCTCGTCGCGCTGGGTAAGCTGCGTGCCTGTAAAAGTCAGATGGTAGGGGCCAATGTGTATCTCATCGCCCGGTTTTAAGAACTGATGGCTAACACGCTGCCCATTGACGTAGACATGGTTGGTACTGCCCGTGTCGATGATGCGATAGCCGCCCGGCACCTGCTCGAGGCGGGCATGGCGACCCGACACCTGCGGGTGACTGAGCACGACCGTGTTGTCGGGTAGACGACCAATAGTGATAACCGGCGCTCCCAGGGGGATGGGTCGAAGCTCCGGCACAAAATCCTGTGATGCGCCACTACCATCATCGTAGGAGATCGTGACCAGCGTGCCATGTTCATCGCCGATACGGAAGAAATCGCCGCGCGTCAACGTATGACGAAATGGTTGGTCTCCCTGTATATGCTGACCTTGATAGATCACTCCATTTAACGTGCGCCCCTGCCGAGCCTGAGGGTGAGGATGGATGAAGACATACTGGTTACCCTCGCGCGCGATCTGCGCGTGAAAGCCGGAAACCACCGGCTCACTGATGACCATGTCGTTAGAGGGATCGCGGCCAATGCTGATGACCGGCTTCGAAAGTTGCAGCGATTGCTTATGAGAATGAATATTTGAGCTGACCTCGATCATAGGTATGCCAGAACCGGGGGCAGACCCCGGCGGTACAGGCACTGTAAATGGTGGAACGTTAAATGATGGCTGGTTGCCCGCTCCTGGAAGCTGTGCCGCTACCGTCTGGTAAGCCGCCTGAGGGGGCGTATATGGTTGTGGTTGAGGAGGTAAAGATGCCTGCGCAAATGATTGCTGCGAAGGTGCTTCCGGCTGTACCTGTCTGGGCGGCGGTGAAGATGCAACCGGCCCCGGTATATTAGTCGAGACGGAGGCCAGGAAAAGAAAGTTTGTTACACCTCCCAGGCCAATGGTATCGCGATCATTAATAGGACTGCTTTGCACATCGCGCTGATTAACGCTCACAGTGTTATGTTGAGCGATTTTTTCTATGAACCACTGACCATTGTTATTCACCAGACGGGCATGCTGTCCCGAAACCGTTGGGTCCGGAACGACAATGTCATTGGTTGGGGCGCGTCCAATAGTCATCATTGGTTTGCTGATCTGAAAGTTGCGTCCCGCCATCGGACCGGCGAGAAACCTGATCGAACTCAGTCCCTGAGGCCTGTTAACCACATCCATAGATGTTCTCCTTACGAGGATGTTGGACGCGATAAACCGCGTCCCTGATGAACGTTGCCAACCGAAACGGGTCATGTCTTGTCATCCTGAGCCCTTCGCTTCGCTCAAAGGTAAACTCCGCGAAGGGTCTGCTGTGCCGGGCAGCGAGATGCTTCGCTGCGCTCAGCATGACAGGACCGATTTTGATCGTTAAATTCATCAGAGGGGCTTGTTTACGACATCCATAGATAATCTCCTCACTGAGCAAATTATACTGTAGTGCTCTGCTGCTGGCAATAAGCAAAAAGTGAGGCGCGCCCTACCCTTTATGCAAAGTAATATTGCCGGTATCGGTTGAAAGCAACAATTGAGCGGCCGGCTGCGTTCCCGGCAGCAGCGGGCCTGAATAGCTGGGAGAGCCATTAGAGTTCTGGATGGTGATAGGGTATGCGCTGGTGATCTGGCCTTTATCAAAGACGGTGGCATTCAGTTCCACCTTCGTTGACAGGGAGTTGAGCGTCACATCAACATTGCCTGTACCGCTTTTGATACTGTACCAGGGCTGCGACGAGCCAGCCGTTGGAGGCGTGATGGCATTGCCCGCGCAGGGATTGATGGCAGGCGCGGTAGTCGTTTCCAACGTTCCGGCAAAGGTCACATTGCCAAAGCGCGTCTGCAAACATGAACCTGCATCCAGCAATCCGCCTTGCACATTAACGTTACCGGTATCATCTGTCAGTGTGAGCAGACCATTAAAGTTTTCAACTGAGATATTGCCTGTCTGTGTTGCGCTTTGCAGGATAAACTGGGGCGCGGGATTTTGCGCGGGCAACACGATATTCATGTCAACCGAATTGCCGCCGCTCGGCGGTACGGTCGCGCTGATGGTCAGGCAACTCGATTTGGGACAAGCAGCGCTATTGCCCGGCTGAACCTTTACCGCAATATGTCCAAACGCTGCTGTGGCGTTGCCGTTGCTGCTAGCCTGGGTCTTCTTTACATAGCTGAGAGTGCCGCCGGTCGTGATAGCATTATCGACGGTGATGCTGATATTGCCTACGTTATTTTGCACCTGCAACTGTGTGATCGCGCTCGTGATCGGCAGGGGGAGCGATGGCGATTTTTGCGAGAAGGTCGATGTGCCAATACCCAGCCCCGGCAGGTTCACCTGCAGCGCGTGCAGCAGGAAATACGCGCCGATACCGGCCACCAGCGCAACCATGATAATTCCTCCAACACAGCCAATCAACATAGTTGACCACGCACTGCGGCGCTCCGGCTGTGTTCGTCGTTGTGGCAGGGGCGGAGGTGGAACTCGCATTCCTGAACGTCGAACGGGTCTATCGTAATCTACGTATTCGTCTTCTTGTGGGTCTATCTCGCGGCGCATTGGAACTCGCGTATAGCTTTCACCTGTGTTGTCACGCGAGTTAAGCGGTTGTCGCGGACGCCGGCGGTATGACATCTCTTCTTCTTCGCGAAAGTTGCGAGTCTGGCGGCGGCGCATGATGGGTGGTTCGGTCTCCTGGTATCTGTCGTTGCGTGGAGGAACGGGTCTGCGCTGCATAGGCGGACGGCGTCCTGGTGATTCGAGGATATCTTCTGACACATCACGCGGCGAAGCGGCTCGCTTGGCACGCCGGTAATCACCGGAGCCAGGTTGCCCCGCTGGCGTTCTGGTACGCCTTCTCATACTATCCTGTGATGCGCGAGGACGCGGCGGCTGAGGTCTGGGGCGCGCATGGTAGCGTGTATCCTCCGGCTCTTCCCAGCCCTGGTCATCCTGCGAAGTATCCTTTTCTCGAGTCATGTTCATCCTTATTTGTTGATGTAGGGAAGCAATGAATGTGCCAAACGATACCAGTGTATGGTACGACATTTACTTAAACGACGCCAGGGATGATATACGGTGATGATTTTTTCCCGTCCAGCAGGAGGGCAGGCACAATAGCCACAAGGCAAATGATGCCAGCCGCGAGAAAGATGGAGGTGTATACTTCGTGTCCTGCGAAGATGGCATACCTGCTCAGGTCGGCCTGGTAAGGCGCGCTAAAAGGAGTTACACCTGCAGGAGGCTTGAAGGCTATGATGATTTCATGGAAGCGCCCAAGACCCCAGGATGTCAGCGCGGCGAGACCAACAATCATGCCAACCATGCGCAACACAGTGATGACTGAGGAGGCCATGCCCAACTGCTGGCTGCTGACAGCGTTGATGGCGGTAGTGCCGATGGGGGCGATGACCAGCCCAAAACCCAGCCCGCCAATGACGGTGCTGGCGGTGATTTGTAACCAGTTGACATCGAGCGGCCATAAATGCATCAACAGAAAGCCAAGCGCGCTGAGCAGCAGGCCAAGCACAGCAGTTATACGGCAGGTAATACGCGGGCAGAGTACGCCGCCGAGGATGGCTCCGACGGGGATAAGGGCGGTTAAGCGCAGCAACGCCAGGCCGCTATCAAGAGCTGTTCCATTAAGCACCGTATCGATAAAGAAAGGGATATCAACCATGGCGATAATCAGCGCGCCACCTACCAGCAGGCTGACCAACGATGTAGCGGAAAACGCGGCGCGTCTGAACGCCGAAAGTTCGATGACCGACAGAATCCTATCATGAGATGAGGGCGGACGCAAGGATCTCTCTTCCTCGCCCTTACCATGACTACGGCCTCTATGCTCGATGAGCAGTTCCAGGGCAATAAAGGCCGCCAGTAGCAGCAGCGACGCACCAATGAGCCAGGGATTATTCTGGATGGGTGGCTGGTTGATGGCTGCGCCAGAAGAAGTGGTGATCGCTTCCTGTGAGAGGCCCAGGCTAAGGCAGAGCAGCGATGCGCCAAACAGCAATGCGCCGAAGAGATCGATGCGCCCCCTGTTTGCGCGTTTCGCGGCCGCGGGCGTTGTTGAGATCTGCGCTTTTGGAGATGGGATTAGCCGCCAGATGAGCAGGAAGAGCAGCGCGACAATCGGAACATTGAGGTAGAAGATCGCCTGCCAGCCCAGCGTCTGTGTAATTATGGCTCCGTAGAGGGGTCCCAGCACGCCGCCGGTCTCTGTCACCATACCGATCAGTCCGAGCGCCAGCCCGCGCTGTTTTTCGCCGTAGAAATCGCCCGCGACCGCCATGGCGACGGGGATCATCGCACCGCCGCCGATGGCCTGCACGAAGCGTGCGGCAACCAGCCAGACCAGGCCGGGTGAAAGCGCGCTGGCATCGCTGAAATCGCCGGGCGCGGAGACGTTGATGCCGATATGTTGCAGGAAACTAATATCCAGCGCGTTGCCCAGTACAGGGGCCAACCCACAAAACAACGAGCCGAAGGCGAAAATGGCGAGGCAGGCCAGGAAGACCGCGCGCCTTCCATACATGTCGGAGATACGCCCCATCAACGGCATAGCAATAATAAAGCCGAGCAGGTAGCCGCTTACAATCCAGGCGGCGCGGTCAAGCTGCTGGATGGTGATTGAGAGATCGACAATGATTTTAGGCAGTGCTGTGACCACAACCGTCTGATCGAGCGCGGTGAGAAATACCACACTGCAAGCCGCAAGCATGGCAAGGCGGCCTATTCTATCCTGTCGCTGTAATGGCTCAACGCGCTGCATGTCACAATCCTCTCATATGTATGCGAGCTTGCTATCGCAGATTCTCACGGCGTGGCGACGGGCGTTGCGGATATAAGCGTTGGCGGCGGCTCGATATCAAGCTGCTCACCGAAGTTGGAGAGCGTGAAGGTGCGTATCGTCTTAGCGGTATCGCCGGGTGCTGCCACCCCGGTGATCACAATCTGGTAGGGCAGGTTGTCAGACTTTCCAATGCAGGTACTCACATCGTCAAGCTGGCCCGCCGGCGCGCCTCCACCGATGATGCCGGACAGGTAGGTGGGATCAAGTCTACCCTTGATATTCCAGCAATCGCGACCGCCGACGCTTGAGCCGGTCGGGGTACCGGGATTCTGGATGTGACCCAGGATGGCCGCGACCCCTGTCTGTGGGTCGGAGAGCGCGCGTGGATCGAGCAGCCCGGTCGTCTGCTGCCACGCGCCAAAGAGGTTGATGTATTGCTGATTTCCAATAGCGATGATCTGCACCTGCACATTGCTGCCCGCAAAAATTGCGTTCGCCGTTGCTTTGAGCCTGTCTGGAACCTTAATATCGCCATCGGCGCTGGTAATCGGCAGTTGCGCGTTTGTCCCAATATTCACGGCTTTGAGATTAAAATGATACGATGTCACCTGCTGGATAGCGACCTGAGCCTTTTTAATGAGTTGATGCGCATCAGGCACGGCTGGCCCGCTCTGACTACTCCCTCCACACGCCGCCAGGAGCAGCAGGAGCGTAAATAAGAAGCCATATACGCTTCGTCTGTACATAAAAACAACACCCCTTCACTCAAAGCCCTGGTAGTCTTTAATATGAGAATCATTGTACCATACACCATGCAAAATCGTTCGCGCATCTCCAAAATCGGTAGGGCTAGTGAATGATTGTCAGGGCGACCGCGAAGGTCTTGCTACGCAGTAGCCCTCTAACCCTGTCCGGTGCGTGTATGGTAAGGGCAACGCTTGCGGTCGCCCTGGAAGCCCAACATCAGCCAGCAATAATTCACACACTCTGGTTGCTGATGTGTTTTGAGAAGCCTTGCATTATTGTTAATTGACGGGCGTATATGGGCCGATATCGAAGGCTGCCAGGCGTTGGAGATTGTTAAAGGTCCAGAGAGCACCTCCGTCAGCTTGCCCGGTGGAGGGGTTGATCTGACCTGTGTAGGCATCCTGTGCCTGTGTCGCAAGATTGTTTAGAAGTGAGAGAGCCGCCGGTTGTAGCAATTGTCCATTATTCATGCCGAGCAACTGCTTTGCTTCCTGACGCATCTGCCCTAACACGCCTATCTCAATATCAAGCTGGCTATTAATCTGAACAGCAAGTGTTTTTTGATCTGCTGTCGTCTGAGGCGACTCGATGGCCCCGCTCATATGTTCACTAATGAGATAGACATAGCCAGGAGGGGCTTCGCTGCCATAGGCGTACCCTGGAGGGTCAGGATTGTTTGGGGAAGGACCTAGCAAGGCAACCTGTGAAGCACGCGCATCGACAAGCAATGGAGTTCCGCGAGGCACATCCGTATTCACAAACGATGAGCCATCGAGGTAATCCAGGATACGAATGACTTGGTTGCGGATGGTTGAGGTATCGTTGCTATGCCAGGCTTCTCTGGCGCTATTGGCTGCCTCCATGACCGAAAATGTATTTCTGGCAAACCAGAAAGCCAATCCGCCATGAAGGCCACGTATGCTCAGTTCTGGCGATTCTACCAGTAGATGACGCAGGTGATCGAGCATGCTAAAATGCAATTTATCAGTAGGACTTGGTATCTCCGGAATTTCCGCGTAATAACGCCAGGCGCTGGTATCGATCAAGGGGTTACTCGTTGGATGGTGCGCATCGTCGACAGTGATGAGAAACCGACTCGCCGCACCCAGCAAGTTGGTATGTTGCGCATCTCCACGATAGAGCAATTGGATTGTTCCATGGTTTACGCTTAAAGGCCCGAGTGAGATGGGTAATGATTCGCTGACGCTCCTATCAGCAAGCAGCCAGGCGTAGTAGCTTTTCCCTGTTGGCGGATTGGGGATACCTGAGAGGGTGATCTGCAACTCATCGTTGATACCCTGGGGGCTGTTCGCATCGAACTGTCCACTATTCTCAAAGTATGCATGTCCTACGAGTTGATGCAGAGACGCGGCCTTATTATTCTGTGGAAGCAGGAGGAGGGTCCCTATCGTTCCCACGCCCGCGAGAAACAGTGCAAACATGCTGATGAGTAATAAGGGATTGAGCGAGCGTCTCCTACGAGGTCTCGAATTGGTAGCATGGGGAAAGCCTGTGCTAACAGCGCTCTTGCCAGGGGATCTTTGAGCGATCGCCTCATATTTCCCAGTTGGTGTTGATTCTGAAAATGGCTGAAGCGTATTGCTGCTCTCAAGTTCATGCATAATATCTTGCATGCTTGCAGACTGGCATAAGCTTTCAGGGACAGGGATGTTAAGTGACTGCGCCAGCGCAACAGCCATGGTAGAAGCGTTGGAAAAACGCCGCTCCGGTTCTTTCGCCAGGCCATGCAGGATGACATTCGTCAGAGCAGAGGGAACCGCCGCGTTCATAAGCGCGGGTGGAGTAGGAGGAGTATTCAGATGCTGCATCATAATGGCGATAGGCCTGTTTCCGCGGAAGGGCAGGACTCCGGTGCAGAGTTCATAGAGCATTACACCAAGCGAGTAGGTGTCACTGCGTTCTGTGGCTGGAAATCCCCGGATCTGTTCTGGTGAAAGGTAGAACGGGCTGGTAGTACCATTTTTGATACCCAGCAGTTTGAGAAAGCCAAAATCCGTTAACACAGGCTCACCGATCTGGTCCGGCGACGCATCATTTTTCCGTAGTAAAATATTGGTGGGTTTGAGGTTGCCATGAATAATGCCGCGCTGATGGACATAATCTATCGCCTGGCACATGGGGGTAAAGAGCTGCACGGCTTCGGGGCCAGGCCGTATTTTGCCTCTACTCGTTGTATTCTGCATGTAGTCAGCCAGGGTTTGTCCCTCTACGTGCTCCATAACGAGACATACCATCGAGGCGATAGAACTCTCGGGATTCCTGGAAGGGATGACAGACAGATCAAAGATACGGGCAATATTGGCATGTCGCAGAGCAGCCACCTGCTCAGCATGTTGGCGAAACTGTAACATTGTATCGGAATCCGCCTGGAGCGTCGTGTAGAAGACCTTAATTACGGCATAGCTATTCGACTGGGGGTCATAGCCTATCCACAATTCACCCATCTTGCTATTGGCCAGGCGTTTATAGAATTCATATTTTCAGATACGCCGTTGTCCTGCGCCGATCATCTTCCCAAAATAACCTCCACCTTCATTTATGTAAGCAGGCTCTGTTGGCGAATGCGATTTCCAGGCCGGAGACCAGGGGTACGTCCATATCCCTCTAAGGCTTGACAGGCCGCTTCGCAGCAGAGTATAGGCACTCCTTGCGGGTACCCTGGCATATCTATTACGTTGCCGGTGTCATTCGCCAACAAAGTTTATGCAGCGCCGGGCGCTGAGAACTCGCGATAAATATAGTGCGAAGCGCTCCATTGAGAAATACGGCGAGAGGTTACAGCCAGGGAAAGGTTTCGGGCAGGTCGAAGTCGATTGAGCTCTCACAGATGCGGTCAAGCTCCTCCACGACGGCTAGATGCGCCGGGTGCGGATGGTGCGCCTGTAAGTGCGCTTCATCTACAAAGTGCATGATGATGCCATGCGTATACCCGCTATGGTAGGGGCTATGATTCTCTCCTACTGAGATGGTCATGATGCCTGGGATGATTTTTTGCAAAGCCTGGGCGCGGGCGAGGAATGCAGCGAGTTCTTCACCGGTCGTTTCGATTTTCGGCTGCAGGAGGACAACGTGGGTCATCATATGATGTGCCTGGCCTTCTTTATCTCGTTCATGACTACAATCCCCCGGCTCTATGGTATCATACTTCTACTATTTTTGTTGTCTTCGCAAAAGGTTGGCCTGACGCCCCCAAGTGGCATCACTACATGTCAACTTCCTCCTACACATCAGACATTTGGAGATAAGATTCCCCGTGAGCGGACTTGAGAACTGTCCAGGCTGTCATCCTGAGCGCAGCGAAGGATCTCTGCGCCCAGGATGACAGGCCTTATCTCCAAATGTCTGCCTACACATCAATAAGATTGACAGTCCACTGGACAAGCGCCTGCTTCTCACATACACTAGTAATAAGGCGTATGTCGTCTATTCAAAGGTGAAGAGTGAGGGACAACGATGTACTTCAAACAACTTGTCAAAGAGGACCTGGGGTGCGCCAGTTATATTGTGGGTTGTCCCAACGCGGCGGTGTGCGCCGTGATTGACCCGCGCCTGGATATGGTAGATGAAATTTTAGAATTCGCTGATAAGAAAGAGATGAAGATAGCGGCTGTGATCGAGACACACAATCATGCCGATCACATCTCCGGTCATGGCGAAATTGCGCGGCGCACAGGCGCAGACATCTACGTGCATGAGGAGGCGCATGCTGAATACCCGCATAAGAACCTCAAAGACGAGGATGAACTGCAATTTGGGATTGTGAAAGTGCGCGTGATGCATACGCCTGGTCACCGCCCGGAGCATATCGCGCTGGCCGTCGCGGATACCAGTCGCGGCGAGGACCCCTGGCTGGTGTTGACAGGCGATTCGCTCTTCATAGGCGATGTGGCGCGTCCAGACCTGGCCGTCCCCGGCGAAGAAGGAGCCAGCGTGTTGTATGATAGTATCTTTGATCGCCTCTTGAGGCTCGATGATGGGGTGGAAGTCTACCCGGCGCACGTGGCAGGCTCGTTGTGCGGGCGCGGCATGAACGCCAAAACCAGCTCGACCATCGGCTTCGAGCGCAAATACAATCCAGCCGTTGCGCCTCGCTCGCGTGAAGCATTTGTACAGGATATGAATGAGAACCTGCCGCAGCGTCCGCCCAACATGTACAACATCGTGGAACGCAATCGCCAGGACTACGCCCATAGCGAGACGCCGCTGGTTGCCAGGCCGCTCGACACGCTGGCTTTTCGACGAGAGATGGAGAATGGGGCGCTGGTGATCGACGTTCGCTCGCCGCATCAATTCGCCGCGGGGCATATCCCCGGCGTGATGCACGTCGCGCTGCGCGGTTCTGCTTTTCCTACGCGCGTGGGTTTTGTGGCTTCGCCGGAGAGCCGCCTGCTGCTGGTAGTCAAGGATGAACGCGACCTGCGTGATGCCATGACACAGTTTGCTGTGGTAGGTTATGACGAGGTGATTGGCTACCTGGACGGCGGTATGATGGCATGGCAGGAAGCAGACCTGCCCATGCAGACATTGAACCAGGTAACGGTGGAACAACTGCACGAAATGCTGCCTGACCTGCCTGTGCTGGACGTGCGCGACCAGGGCGAATGGGATGAGGGGCACATCGAGGGCGCGCTGCACGTTCCCTACTACTTTATCGAGCAGCAATTGCAAGAGGGACAAGAACATAATGTACTGGATGCCTATCAAGATGAGCCGTTGGCGGTCATCTGCGGCAGCGGACAGCGCAGCACGATTGCCAGCGCAATACTGCAAAAGCATGGATTTGCGCGCCTGATCAATGTGATGGGCGGCATGGATGAGTGGAATAGGAACGGCTTTAGCATCTCGCATACGGGGCAGAAGCTTCTCCCTCCTGTTCGGTAAAAACAAACCAGCGTGTTGAAAAAGGCGAAAAAGCTGAGCTAGACGGATGGCTATACTTCAATATAAGTAAAAAGAAGGAAGGAGTTCACATCATGGTTCCACCAGAATTCACCAACTTCTTCATCGCTAGCACCAGCGCCGGAGCCGCTCTCGTCGGCCTGCTCTTTGTGGCTGTTTCTATCGCGCCGGAGCAGATTGTTACTCGCCGGGCGCCGCTGGAGCGACAAGCTGTCGCAGGCAGTGCCTTTACCGCACTGACTAATGTGTTCTTCATCTCGCTCGTCGCACTGATTCCCCATCTCAATATTGGTACATTCATCGTGCCTTTCATCTGCCTGTGCCTCGTGACGACGCTGATCCAGGCATGGCAACTCTTGAGACTGCGAAAGGGCTGGCAGAGTTTCCTGCGCAGAACCTTTTTGGTCGTGCTCAGTCTCGTCCTCTATGGGTTAGAACTGCTGAATGCGTTCCACTTCAGCCTCGATCCCTTACAGGTCGGTGACCTCTATGGGCTGATATTTTTGCTCGTGGGCGTCTTTGCCCTTGGCCTCATCCGTGCCTGGGAATTACTTGGCGTCCACCGGTATGGCCTCTTCGGCTGGCTCAATCCCTTACACGATGTGAATGAGGCAGAGTCGTTTTCGCAGGCGGGGAACTCTCACTCAGCAGCTGAATACCCCAAAACCGATGAAGCTGCACCCCATTCACCACCTCAGTAGGGTATCTTACCAGGTTGCAGTAAGTGAGACACGCCTTTTAGAAGCCTAGCCCAAAGCCGTGCAGCACCATCTCAAGAGCGGCGATGACAATGATTGGGATGAAGATGATGCGCAGCGTCTTATTGCTCAGGTGTACCAGGAGGCGAGCGCCGATCAGCGCGCCGACCAGGATGCCCAGGGCCACGGGCGCGGCAACCAGGGGCGGGATATCGCCGCGCGAGAAGTAAATGCCCGCGCTGGCAGCCGCCGTGACGCCGATCATAAAGTTGCTGGTGGTGGTGGAAACTTTCAGGGGCAGGCGCATCATGGTATCCATAGCGATGACTTTGAAGGTGCCGCTGCCAATCCCCAGTAACCCTGAAATCAGCCCTGCCACGTACATCATGGCCGCGCCCAGGGGTGTGCGCGTGACCTTGTAGGAAACCTCGCGGTCCAGGTGTTGATCGGGATAAGAGCCTGAGAGATGCAGCCAGTTTGCCCAGCGATCATTCTTAACCCCCTTGGGCAATTCCTCGCCGATTTTGAAAACCAGTGGAGCGACGGAGATCAACAGGATAATGCCGAAGATGACAAAGAGCAGTTCGGGCGCGAGGAACCCTGCCAGGAATGCGCCTGTAATCGCACCGGTGGTCGTGAATATCTCGAGGAACATGCCCACCCGTAGGTTAGTGAGGTGATCGCGCACATACGCGGCAGCCGCGCCGCTGGAGGTGGCGATGACGGAAATGATGCTGGCTCCGATGGCGAACGAGATGGGGAAGCCGAAAGCCAGCGTCAGGAGCGGCACGATCAGCACGCCTCCTCCCAGGCCGACGAGCGCGCCTAACAAGCCCGCGGCAATGGATGCGACAAAAATGAGCAGTAGAATGATAATGGAGAAGTGCGTCTGTTCGATGGCAGTAATGTGTCCCCTGGTGACGAAATTTCCTATGAAGAAGATGCTGAATAGAAGAATGGCCAGCACAAGGAGTGTGATAACAACGTAATGACGATCGTGCTCAAGTGCAAATGCCACAACCGAGACTGCGACACGCATCACCGGCGTGGCAATCAACAGCAGGAGTCCCAGCACGATAACTGCCTGCGGTTGCAGTGCGAGCAAGCCGGTCCATACCTCGCCCAGCGTCTGCGGAAAAGATTGCAAGCTGCGCGCAGAAAGTCCCGCGGGATGAAAAGCCAGCAATATAAGGCCGAGCAAAATAACGAGTGCGCTGGCGGTGACTCCGCTTTGTAGAATCCAGCCGATAATGGCGCTTGTGGCATCGAATTTGCTGGATGGAGGCTGTTGGCGAGCTTGCTGCGAACTGGGCGGTTGATATGCATTCCTTGCGGGTAATGGCAAAAGGGGAGTCGATGAGGTGTGTGTATGCATTGCCTTCCTTAATAAGACTTGATAACGCCTTTGATACAATTTAGTACAATATGAACAAAAATGACCTTCTACTCATATTGTAAGCCTCTTTTTGTTATTAGTCCAATGAATTGTTTTTATTATTCACATAATAATAAGGAATGATTCATTAAAGCGGGGTGATGAAACCAATAATGCTGACGTATCTTAAGCAGACGGGCATAAAATAGTTACCTATCGCGTTATAATATGTATAGAATAAGTTTTCTGTCGTACCATTCCATTCACGCTCTAGAAAGGATGGCGACTTCGATGTGGCAGTGGCAAAACCTCAAAGCTTCTCGTCCTTCATTGAAGCGGCTCCTGTTTGGTGGGCTGGGTAGTGGAGTTGGATTGATTGGCATTGCTTTTGCGGTGTCGTTGTACATTGTAGAGGCGATTACACGTCCTCAGAAACGAACCGTTTTTGACGGTTACAAGTTCAGTCCCTTTGAACTGGACCTGCCTGCTGAAGAGGTTTTTTTCTCCCCAACGGAAGGCAATTATAGGGTAAGTAGCTGGTATATTCCTCGCCCCGGCGCCACTACCACAATTATAGTTTGTCCAGGCTTTCGCTCGCTCAAAGCGGATATACTGGGTATCTCGGCGCATCTCTGGAAAGCCGGACACAACATCCTGGCATTCGAGTATCACGGGCATGGCATGGACGTGGGAACACCTGTAACGCTTGGCTATAGTGAGATCAACGATTTTCTTGGGGCGGTTGCCTACGCAAAGGAACGCGCACCTGAGGCGCACCTCGGCGTGATAGCCTATTCAATGGGCGCAGCGGTCGCTATAATGGCAATGGCTCGCTGCAACGAGGTCGAGGCGTTGGTCTCGGACAGCGCCTTCGCGACTCATGCTGGCGTAGTTGATTATCAATTTCGCCGGGTGTTTCGCCTGCCTTCTACTACTATCACATGGATGGCGGATAATCTGCTGTGGTGGCGCGCAGGATATCATTTCAACCAGGTGGAACCACTGCGCGACATCGCTAAAATCGGACCCCGGCCTATACTCATCATTCACGGTGGCAAAGATAGTTTAGTTGATCCACGTGATGCACCCTTGCTATATGGCGCAGCGCAGGAGCCAAAAGAAATCTGGCTGTTGCCCAATGCCGATCACTGCGGCGCATACTTCGAGGATCGCGGCGCGTATGTGAAGAAAATCATCGAGTTCTTTGATCTGCACCTGAAGAATGTTGCCCAGTTGCACCTGATGGATGCGACCACACCAGATCAGAGAGAGGCGGAGACAATGCAGCCAGACCTACCGGAACCAGATCACGATGGCTTGCAAGCTGCTTCGTGAGGGTAGTCCAGCGTTATAACCATGCCATCACGAGCGGCGCGGGTGTTTGCAAAGACACGCCGCGCCGCTTTTTCCGCGCCGGATGGGTCATAGATTTTGGGACTGAAGTGTGTCAGCACCAGTTCGTGCGCGCCTGCCGCAGCCGCGATACCGGCAGCCTCTTCCGCCAGCATGTGTGCGTTGGCTTTCGCCAGGGGCAAGTCGGCGGGATCATCGTACATGCTCTCGCATACCAACAGGTCAACATCGCGCGCGAACTCCGCGAGCGGGGGCATGGGGCGCGTATCGGTGATGAATGCAAAAGAAATGCCGCGCCGGGGTGGTCCAAGTACGCTGTCCGGGGTGATGATTAGCCCGTCGTGTTCGATGCTCTCACCATGTTGCAGGCGCGACCAGACCTGCACCGGCAAGCCCAATGCCCTGGCTCGTTCTGCTAGAAACTCTGCATTACGCTCCAACTCGACGCGATAGGCCAGGCAAGGGACGCCATGTGAGGCTGTCGCGCAGGAGCCGCGCAACCCACCGGGCAGGTCAAATCGCTCACCGCCTCGCAGTTCATGCATCCGCACTGGGAAAGGAAGTTCAGGCACAACGCGCCGCAAGCCCTCGATGAAATAGGTTGTGCCTGGTGGCCCATAGATATCCAGCGGTTCGGTGCGTCCAGCATGCGCGACCATAAATAGCACACCGGGCAAGCCCAGCACGTGATCGGCGTGCGTGTGCGTGAAGCAGATGGCGCCAAGCTGCCGGAAACCCCAGCCGAGCGCTTTCCAGGGGACCTGAGTCCCTTCGCCGCAGTCCAGCAAGGTGAGGGATGAGCCGCAGCGCACGAGGGCGCACGACAGCCAGCGTCCCGGCATCGGCATCATGCCGCA
Source organism: Ktedonobacteraceae bacterium (assembly GCA_035308345.1). GTDB lineage: Bacteria > Chloroflexota > Ktedonobacteria > Ktedonobacterales > Ktedonobacteraceae > CF-113. The sequence goes on from DATGGW010000194.1 coordinate 19,839, forward strand.
CGTTCCCAACATGCATATATCAATCACATTATCCTCTTTGTTACTGATAAGGTGATAAGACGCGATAAATCGCGTCCCTACAGGTTATTCTGATAAGCCCAGGCCATTCCCTTTCATTAACCTGGACCGAATGCAGGCTGCCACCCACAGCCTGGCGGCTTGCCTGGGCATCTCCCTCACAGGGCGCTCCAATCGAATTGAGCCATCACATCCCGTAGGTTTAACCGACTTGCGGCAGACACAAGTCAGCAGATAGTAACCAGATTGAGAAAATATGTTTTGAATTTGGTTGCTTTTCTTATACCCCTAGTATAGCAAAGGAGTATGAGCAATGGCAAACCAGCAATTTGGGTGCAGAGGGCTGACCTCCGCTATTTTCCAAAGAACCGTTGCGTGAAGGTAGCAATAAAGCTGATCTCGATCAACAAGCCTACAACAGCCTCGACGGCAGCGAGCATCACCAACGGGTCATGTAACGAAGGTTTCGTCTCCAGCCCGGGGAAAAATCCACGTCCGTGAAACGAGGTCAGGCTGTAGACAAATGCATCAGGGGGGAAGAGCGAAAGCCGCCCGAATGCGTGGTAGAGGAGTCCGAATCCGATAATGATGACGAAATATGAAATCACACTCCGCATTGGCCTGTATCCATAGCCAGCAAGAACATCCAGGAAGATGGAGAAAAAATACTGCCAGAACTTTCTTTGCCGCCGCAAGACAACGCGCTGAAGTTTTTGTGCGCGATACGCAAAGCGTGCCGCCTCTTCATTGAGTCCCTGTGTCTGAAGTGCAATCGCCAACTGGCGATTGGCTCTCACAGCTATCTCGTATTCGGTGAGCCGCGTGGTGGTATCCTTCACCTTCCCAAAGTGTACTTTCTGTTCTGCTTCATACTCATCTCCCAGTATCTCTACCTGAGACCACTTCATGATTGTAAGATTGACATCACCCCATTTGACATCGGCCAGGCGAGGTCCTCTCCGCCTGTCGTCACTCATAATAGCTTGTTCAAGACGTGCTCTCTCTAAGTAGGCATCGCATAGGTTCGTCCCTACCAGATATGCCCCTCTAAGATGAGCTCTCTCGAAATGGGCAAACCTGAGATCGGCTCCTTCCAGGTGTGCCCATCTTAGATGCGCCCCCTCGAGCCGCGCCCACCTCAGGTCGGCTTTCTGCAAACGTGCAGCTGCCATAGCGCGTTGCGCTTCGCTCGCCTCATGCCACTCATAGGAGTCGAGTCCACCCCGCATCCGGATGAGTGGCAGTCTTTGCAGATTGACCTGGCATAGATCGGCGCCGCGCAGGTCGAGTCCCAAGCGTTCATGCTGATGTTCATCACTCCAGTCCACAGGCCCTTGCCCCTGTTCATGGGTTGCCAGCAACCACTCAACATCAGCACGACTCAGCTTCATATTCGTAAAGGGATAAATGCCCTGCTCAACATCAGGGGTAACGGCAAGCCGTTCAGAAAGGAAGGCCTGACGCACCTGGTCAATCTCAGGTTCGGTACGCCAGGGCTGGCCCTGTTCCTTCCAATAGGCTTTCCAAATGCCTCGGTCGTTCGTGGTAGGTCTCTGTAGGATAGACGGTGTCCCATTTGCTTCACTCATTCGCGCTGC
>DATGGW010000195.1:0-9218 GCA_035308345.1 Ktedonobacteraceae bacterium
CGGCACTACTCGCAGCGGCTCAAGCGTGCTTCGACCGCTTCAACCAGTGCCCACAGAAGATCCTATCGGTCATCGGCTCCAAAGCCGTAAACATTCGTTGATTGTACTTAGGATGTGACTGGCGAAGCCGTATATAGTAGAGGCGACCCTCGCGGTCGCCCTGGCAAAGGTGGCAGGTGGTCCCTCTCATATTCGCCCTGGTAAAGGTGGTATAGTCCCTCTCATATTCGCCCTGGTAATAATTCAATCTCTGATTTTCCAACAAGCATCTCGACGTAACAAAAAAACTGTGCTACACTGCTTACAAGCGATAAGGCCATGAAGATTGATCCTAAAAAAAGCAATATCAATGTAAGGAGTATGCAGATCTATGGCAACCTGTACTTCTTGTGGCAATGACGTCACCGGCAAAAAATTCTGCCCTGAGTGCGGCACACCCGTGCAGGTGGCAGCCGCGCCCACAGCGGAAGCAGCAACCAGCGCCTGTCCTCGTTGCAACGGCGTCATCAAAGCAGGCGCTTCATTTTGTATGCACTGCGGATCAGCACTCAGCGCACAAACCATGGTTGCAACGGCCCAATCCCAATCACAGCCACTCACTCGGCAGTGTGTTGCCTGTCATAGCGAAGTCCCCGCTGACACGGCATTCTGCACCAATTGCGGGCAGCCCATGCAAGCTTCGACAGCTCAACCCGTTCCGGCAGCCAGCGCGCCAGCCTACTGCAACAACTGCGGCCGGCAAAACGCCGCTGGAATGCGCTTCTGCGGAGGGTGCGGGAGTCCCCTTGGCACAGGAAGCGCAACACCAGCGCCGCAAACGTACCCGCAGACAGGCCCGTATGGACAACCATCGCAAACCTACGCATCCCAATACGACCAGTCGCAATACGGCGCTCAGTACCAGCAGCCGGGTACTCAATATCCGCAGCAGGTTTCCCAGCAATACGGACAGATGGGGTACCAGCAACAGCCGATGGTGGGCCAGCAGCCGATGGTCCTGCACTGCCCTATTTGCATGGCGATGTCTCCGGTAGGCACAGCCAATTGCCCTGGATGTCATACTAACCTCGCGGGCGTCGTTCCCACTCCCGCGGGTATGGCGGCGCAGGGACAGCAGGGCGGCCTGGGTGGTCTCTTCCAGGGGCCTGGCGGAGGCATGGCAATGGGCGCATTGGGAGGCGCCGCCGCAGTCGTCGGAGGCGAAATGCTCCTGCATGGCTTTGAGCGAGAACATGAACGCCGCTATGACTATGATCAAGGAGGAGATGGCTTGCTGGGAGGTCTTGGTGGCCTGGCTAATGATATCGGTCTATTCTAGACTCCATTTGCATTTTCAAGGGCGGGCCATGTCCCCGCCCTGGCTTTTGCGCCGATTTACCTGCCTATCAAACAGCCATGCTACCCAAAATGGCTATCCTGTCCCCCATTACCCGTTGCCTACCACGCTCAAACCGTCTATAATGATGTGACGTGTTCAGCATAAGCAATTCATCAAAGAAAGTACCTGCATTCAATGCAATATCAGCGAACAACGTTGCAAAATGGGCTGCGCTTATTGACCGCGCCTATGCAAGGCATGCGTTCAGCGAGCATCGCCCTGATTTTTACCGTTGGTTCACGTTTCGAAACCCAGGCGCAGGCGGGCATTTCGCACTTTATCGAACATATGTTGTTCAAAGGCTCGCAGCAATACCCCACCGCCAGGCATATATCTGAGGCTATCGAGGGGGTTGGCGGAGTCTTTAATGGGAGCACCGATAAAGAATTGACCATCTACACGGCGCGTGTTCCCGGCGAACAGCTGCCAACAGTCATGGAAGTACTCGCGGACATGGTACGCAGGCCGCTCTTTGACGCGCTCGAACTGGAAAAAGAACGCAGCGTAATCATCGAAGAGCTGAGTTCTACACGCGACGACCCGCAGGAGTGGGTCAGCCTGCTTATTGATGAGATCATGTGGCCCGGCTTACCGCTGGGACGCGACGACGCTGGATTTGTCGAAACGGTAACTCGTATTCAGCAGCAAGATATGCTGGGCTACTTGAATGAATATTATCGACCAAATTCGTTAATTATTAGTGTTGCAGGGAATATCAATTCGGTTCAGATTATCGATCTCACCGAAAGGCTCTTTGGTGATTGGGAGGCCATGCCGCGCAAAAATTGGGTGGAGAGTTTCCCACCACAAGATGCGGTACCTGTCGCGGTCATCCAGAAAGACACGGAACAGGCCAATGTTTGTTTGGGAACGCTGGGCATCGCCTATACATCGCCTGACTATTATGCATTTATGTTAACTAATGCCATACTTGGTGAAGGCATGAGCTCACGTCTCTTCCAATCTATTCGGGAAGAGCAGGGGCTGGCCTATGATATTGGAAGCTATTTTAATAGTTATGCAGAAACGGGCAATTTCGTTGTCAGTGCAGGTGTAGACCCGGCGCAGATTGAGCCTGCCATACGCGCTATCATCTGTGAATTGTCTCGCATCAGCCAGCAACCAGTTCCAGCAGATGAGTTGAATCGCATCAAGGCTTATATACGAGGAAGTATCATCCTGGGATTAGAGGGTACTGCGCAGGTCGCTTCCTGGCTAGGAAGCCAGGAGTATTCACGCGGCATGGTTCTACCTGTTGATGAGATTGTAGCGAAAATTGACGCCGTTACCGCTAACGACATCCAGCGTATCGCGCAGCGTTGTTTTGCGCCGGAATGGCGTCGCCTGGCGGTGATTGGCCCCTATAATTCTGGGAGTGCGGAACGTTTTGCAAAGATGCTCAAAGGCGCTGACTAAACGCCTTTCATCGGAGATCGGCGCAATGCTGAACTCTTGATCGAGACGGGAGACAGGAGATCGATTTTTATGGCGCAAACAACGCTTCGTGATCGTATTCAAAGTATAGAGGATGCCATCAGCGCAGGTCAGATCGATAACGCAATGGCCGACTGCCAGCAGATTCTCACGTATTATCCCGACGCGCTCGAGATGCAGCGACTGCTTGGCGAAGTCTACCTGGCGCAGGGTCGTTTAGATGAGGCGCAGCAGACCTTCGACTGGATTCTGGTGAATGATCCAGAAAACGTTATCGCCTATTGTGATCGCGCTCTGGTCTGTGAACATCTCTCCGACATCGATACGGCGTTGGACTGCTACCAACAGGCATATGAACTGAGTCGCGGCAACAGCCAGATTCGCCAGGGGTTTAACCAGTTGAGCGCAAAAGCAGGCCAGCAGGAGTTTATGCTGTCACGCGCCGGTCTTGCCCGTCTTTACATGCGCGGCGATCTGCTCACGCAAGCCATGCAAGAATGGGAGGTTGTGCTTTCCAGTTCGCCTGACCGCCTGGATGCCCGGCTTGGATTGATGGAAACCTGCTGGCGTGAAGGTATTTATGACCAGGTTGAACAAATGGCTTCGCGCATGCTGGAGGAAATCCCCAATTGTGAAAAAGCCCTCCTGCTGCTGGCTCATGTCACATCAGCCTTTAACATACAGCGCTCGCGCGAACTGGTGCAGCGCGCCGAACTGCTCGACCCTGAATTGGCAATGGCCCAGGAACTGTTCGGGGATCTCGCAGCCAGCCAACCCAACGACCCTTTTTTGCCTCTTGTAAGGCGCGAGCCGATTGTCTTGCAGGAACAGGCTAATGGCAATGGCAATGGCAAGCAAATAGAAGCGATAAATACACTTCCCTATGCTGCTGTGGAACTCAAAGACACCGCCATAGCTGGCCAGGGAACCTCAGCCGATCGTCTCTACAACTGGAATGCGCAGGACTCTTTGAGCGAACTGGAAACCGGATCAATACCCCTATTGAGCACACAGTCTGCGCCTGCGCAGGATGGGCCTGCCCGCGCCACAGGGTCGGATGTCACGAATATCCAGCATGTAGATACAAGGGCTAATCAATCCGACCAGAACCAATTGGGTGACGACTTTGAGGCATGGGCCGCGCAGCAGGACATCGATGACGATTATGACCCGGCTTTGCTGGAGCAGCAGCCCTGGTACCAGGCTGAACAATCGACCACAGCATCGTCCTCCAATGAACAGGCGCAAGCGGATTCCCAGCCTGATCTATCCACAGCTAATGATCCCTGGAACGCTCCTCTCCCATCACACGAAGAAGAAGTTCCTGCTCCACCGGCATGGCTCGACATGCTCACCAGAAACGAGCGACGCCAGCCGGAGCAGACCGTGGCGTCCACACCGCGCATACAAGAACCGGCTCATAATGCTTCTCAACTGCAGGCCGAAGCCACAACAGCGCCGCCTTACATTTTCGCAGCTAATGACATAGATGAAGACATGGGATGGCCCGAGTGGCTTAAATCTCTCGGCGCTGAGGCCATAGAACCCGCTCCCGAGCCTGAAGCGCAGGCACAACTGCCTAATAGCACGTGGAATGATCCCCAGCTATCTGCGCCTACCATGAAGCCGAATCCACTGCGATCTGCTGAAGCGATTAGCCACGATCCCTGGGCCATCCAGCCTGAGGAGGTATCATTCGCAGCGCAGCAACCTGCGCAATTTAGTTCATGGGAAGAACAGATCGATCATACCATGTCCGAGGGCGAAAAGGAACAACTGGCTACTCTTGAAACTTTGGAACAGAGCTTGCTTTCAAATGGGTTCGTTCCATTGCAACCAGGATCCCTCTCGACCATCGCACAAGAGTCAGGACTTGCTACTGCATCGACTCCATCGAGCAGCATAGACGCACAGCCAGGTATTCCTATCATACCCGCTCCTGAGATGCCCTTAAATATTCCGGGCGAGCCGATTGCCCCCCCCAGCGAACTCTTACCGCAAGAAACTCAAGTAACCGTACTGGCAACCAATCGCGTCGAGCAGGCCGCGCCGGAAACTCCGCTGATATCAGCCTATCGCCCGGATACTTTGCTCGAAAACGATCTCGAAACTACTATGAGACGTCCGGCAGTGCGGCTGCAGCCTATGCGACCAGGAGCGCGCACCGATCAAGCCTACCTGGCCGGTAGTGGACGTTCCGTCCCTCTCACCCCAGGCGGCAAGCCGGGAGCAGGAGAGAGCAGCTTGAGTAATAAGGAACTACTGGTTAAGGGTTATCAGTATCAACTGGCGGGTGCATATGATGATGCCATGCAGGTATATCGTATTATCATTCGCAACGCGCCAGACCTGCTCGGCGAGGTCATCAGCAATGTGCGTGCCCTGCTCAAACTGGCGCCCAGGTATACAGTGGGTTTTCGTGTACTAGGGGATGCCTATATGCGCCAGGGTGAATACCTGCAAGCAATGGAGGCATACAATAAGGCTCTGACAATGGCGAAGAAAGCCAAAAGCCAGGGTCACTAGATGATGAAAGGAGATGAAGGTGGAGACAATACTACAACGATTGACCGACCTTGATGAGATTACCGGCGCTTTGATTATCGGCAAGGACGGCCTGATCGTTTCTGGCGCGCTGCCCGGTGATGACGAGGATATGTTAGGGGCTATGTCGGCAGCCGTCTTCGGCTCCATCGCCAATTACACATCGCAGACCGTTCATGGCGAGACGCAGCACGTCATCATTGAAACTCATACAGGCGCCATTCAATTTGCCGAGGTGGGCGATCTCATTCTCGTTATCACCACAGGCAGCGCTAAAAACGCCGGGCGCGTGCGCATCGAAATGAAAAAAGCTTGTCGGCAACTCTCAGAACTGGTTGCAGCGTACTAAATTGAATGCTTAGCGGGCAGGTGAAGGAGCTTCCTCTGAAGAGGCATTTCTGGATTCTGTCTTCTTTTTAGTATTTACATCGTTGTTTGCGAGTCTCCAACAACACGTTTTGCTATGTAAACAGCGGTCTTGCTCCTCAAGCGTAATGGGAGGTGTCCCTTGCATACAGAACACCTGGTACATTGGTTCGCCTGCCGCCGCGTCATTACAAGGAAACCAGCGTTCGCGGTAAAGCGGGCAGGCGTTTTTGTGCTTTCGCCAATTTGAATTTTCAGATGGGTTAGTTTCGATTGTACCGGCCAACAAAGCATCCTTCCTGGTTGACATGTGCTCAAAGTAAATTTGCGTCGAAAATAGTATACCATATATTGGCCCGAATCGTCCTCGAATCGCGAACCTTTTTCCTTTTTCATGTCCATCACAATCTCATTTTTCTACGCACCTGTGATAAGATATCAGTGATCCGCTACGTCCTCGAAAGTGAAAGAAGACGTACATTTCGTAGAAAGATGCAATAGAGGAAAGTCCCTTGATCGAATCAACGCCTGACAAAAAGCAGGTACAGCCACAGTCAGCTCCGGAACAAGCCCCCTGGACTCTGCACCAGACATTGATGGGCGTTTTATTGACCATGCTTCCCTGGATGGCGCTGGCAATCGCACTCAACAGCGTCGGAACCACGTCCAATTCTTCGGCGCCTTTGCCTTTCAATTTAGATCTGTCAGGGGCGATTATCACCATCATCTTCTCGGCGCTTATTGAAGGGGCCTTCGTCATCGCCCCTTTTTACTTTGCGAACAAGGTCTTTAGCGCGATGAGACCGCGCGCGGGGCTGGTATTTGACGCGCTTGGCTTCCGCAAAACCTCGCTGCGCCGCGCGGCTTTCTGGATTTTTGGGCTGATACTGGCAATTTTCGCCGTGAACCTCCTCTACTCGGCGGTAATCACTACTTTCCATCTCAACCTGCAAACCAATGATCAGGTAATCCTCGCTCACAGCAAACAGGAGCCATTAACTACCTATGCCACGCTCTTTGCAGCCGTGTTTATCGCGCCATTCTGTGAAGAGATATTCTTTCGCGGCTTCGTTTTTCCAGGGCTGCGCCGGGGCATGCCCGTTGGCCCGGCTATCGTTGTGAGTTCACTGCTCTTCGCCATTGCGCACGCCGACCCCGGCTCATTCGCAGTTCTCTTCATTATCGGTCTCGCGCTGGCCTTCATCCGCTGGCGCTCCAATTCCATCTGGCCCTGTATGTTCTTACACATGCTGAACAACGGTATCGGGGCCGTGTCCATTTTGCTGGTGATGCAAGGAACAATTCACTAACCTATATAAATGTTGTAGGGACGCGATTGATCGCGTCCACCCTCGGCGTGACGAGATCAATCGCGTCCCTACAGAACATGCGTTAGTGCGCCGTTATTAACTACTTCTTCCTGCGATCTTCGACGCGGGCGCTGGCCGTCTTCGATTCACCACCGCTGGCGCGCGGCAGGCTATCGGCAGGCACCAACTCGACGTGGGGAGAGTTGCCTGTTATGGTCTTGACAGCTTCGGCCATCTCGCGTGACACAGCCTGGTTGCGCGCGCTATTACCGAGGATAGAGGCGTCCTTCACCTCAACCTTCAGATCAAAGGTGTCCAGGCCATCGCGTTTGTCTACAATAATGCGGAAGTTCGCGCCCGTTTCGGGGAACTTCACCAGCGCGGCCTCAACCTGGCTGGGGAAGACGATCAGGCCGCGAATCGAGACAGCGTCATCGCTGCGTCCCTTAATGGCGGCAATTTTGGGATGCGTGCGACCACAGGCGCAGCGATCTTCCCACCATACGCGCGAAAGGTCACGGCTGCGATAGCGAATCATAGCAGTGCCATCGGCGGTAAGCCACGACCAGACCAGTTCCCCATCCTTGCCTTCCTCCATCCACTCGCCCGTGTCCGGGTTGATGCACTCGACCAGGAACGCATCCGCCCAGGCATGCATGCCATCGCGCGTCTCGCACTCGCAGGTCATGCCCGGTCCGAGGAACTCGGTCATGCCAAACTCATCGTAGGCGGTGATGTTGAAAAGTTCCTCCAGCTTCATGCGCGTTTCCCAGGGCCAGGGTTCCGCACCAAACAGGCCAAACTTGAGTTTGGTTTCTCTGAAATCGATGCCGCGCTCGCGAGCTTTCCCGCCGACATAGAGGCCGACAGAGGGCGTCATACACATCGAGGTCACACCAAAATCGACAATGAAGTCGATCATGCGATCATACTGGCGCGCATCGGAACCCATCGGGATTGCCATTGCATCCATAGCCATCGCGCCATAGTGGAAGCCAAAGCCACCGGTCGCCATGCCATAGCCGTAGCAGTTCATCAAAATATCGCCGGGACGCATGCCGGTCATCCACAATTCGCGCGCGTTGAGATCGGCCCAATATTTAATGTCCTTTTTGGTCGCGAAAACAGGGACGCTCTTGCCGGTTGTGCCGCTGGTGGCGTGAATCTCGACCGGTCCGTCATTATCGCCTGGCTTCTTGAAGGCCATACCATACGGGTAGGCAGCGCGCACCGTCTTCTTCTCGAGGAACGGCAACTTCTGAATGTCCTCTAGCGCCTTGATGTCAGAGGGCTTGACACCGGCTTCATTGTAGAGATCACGATAAAACTGGTTTTGCGTATACGCGCGCTCGACAATCGCCTTGAGACGCTCCAATTGCAAAGCCTTCAGCTTGTCCTTGGGAAGCGTTTCCATTTCTTCGTTGAAGAACTTGCGGTCACTCATGGGAAATAAGCCTCCAGGTTCTAAAAATCCCACTCTAGTTCGCATCCTAACGCGGCTGCGATGCGCTCCATGTGGGTCATAACGTCATCGAGGTACAGGTCTTTGTTCACCAGGTCAACCGTGCCATCCGGGTTGAAATAAGTGGGCGGGAAGGCAAGATCGTGAGGAATGAGGCGCAGGCCGCGTGGCCCCAAATCGAGCCATTGGCCGAGATTCAGGGGTTCCAATTTACTGCGCAATAACGCTTTATCCCTGCCTACTTCAAGAGGTAAAAGTGAGCAGGATACTGTAGAAAATCCGTAATCCATGCTGTACTAGACGTAAGCTACTACGCCGTGCCTCCCTCCATCTGTAAAATATGCATCGTTGCACGCGAGAAATGCTCTACATGGTCAGGGACTCTAACTAAACCATATTGTAACATCCCAATGCTGGAGCGTCTATAGGCAGCGAGCGTGAGGGCAAGGGTCGCCATGCTTCACTTAATCTATGATATGATGAGATAAAAAGAGACTGGAGCCTCGAATTAATGTCCAACACAATTCAGGCGGTGATCTGGGATCTGGACGGCGTAATTATCGACAGCGCGAACGAGCATCGCCGCGCATGGCAACGGCTGGCGCGTGAAGATGGAGTCACCTTCACCGACGCCGATTTCTGGGCAACTTTTGGCAAACGCAACGACGATATCATCCCAGCACTCTGGGGTTCAATCTCTCCTCAACGATTGCAAGAACTGGCA
>DATGGW010000196.1:0-5791 GCA_035308345.1 Ktedonobacteraceae bacterium
CGAACGACTCAAGCGCTCAATCGTCTGCTGTTCTTCGTCTGTCATCGCTCGAACTTCGAGAATCTTTGGCATTGGGCACCTCGCTTCTGAGATGCCTGTATTGTACCGCAATCAGTTAGTGGATGCACCACTAATGGCACAGGCAACTCAAACAGTACGAATATATCCATCCGCCGGGTTACATGGCACTGTACGCCCGCCATCCTCGAAGTATCATACATTGCGTTATATCGTGGCAGCTATGTTGGCACGGAGTATTTGCATTGTGAATGATCCGGCAGTCAGCGATGATACGAGAGTATTGCTTAGAGCCTGCGAGCAATTGGGTGTGCCGGTGCGTTTTGGTGACGCGCCTCTCGGACCTGGCGCATCACAATCGCTGATTGTCAATGGAACCGGTGGGCAGATCAAAGCGCCGCCGGGAGGAATACTGGACGTTGGCAATGCAGGCGCGGTGTTACGTTTGATGCTGAGCATATGCGCGCTGTCTCCTGAGACGATTACGCTGACGACACCCTATGCAGAGTCGCTCGGACGGCGTCCAAACGCTGATTTGTTGGAGGCATTGAGGCAGCTCGGGGCCAGCATCGAGAGTAGCACAGCAGAGGGAACGCTGCCCATCAGCATTCGCGGCGGCAAATTGCGTGGGGGCAAGTTACAGATATCGGGCAAGAAGAGTTCACAGTATATCAGTTCGCTGCTTTTTCTCGCTCCACTGCTCGAAGATGGATTGGAAATCGAAATCATCGATGGACTGACATCCGCCAATTTCGTGGATTTGACTATACGCGTGCTGGAAGAAGCGGGCATTGCGGTGCTGACCAGGGAACGGCACCGTTACTATATTGTTCCGGGAAAACAGCAGTACCAGCCGCGAGAATATACCATCCCAGGCGACTATCCATCAGCCGCCGCGTTACTGGCGGCTATAGCTACCGCAAAGGACGAGATTAGCATTGCCAACTTGCAACCGGACGACGCGGATGGGGAGCTTCTGCTGGAAATATTCTCGCGTATGGGAGTGCAGATAATACGCGACGGGTATACCATAACGGCGCGGATGCACGAACCCTTGCGGGGTATCGACTTGAACGGCAATCTGGTCATCGACAGCGTGCCCGTTATCGCGGCGGCGCTCTGCTTTGCACAGGGGAAAAGCCGCATTTACAATATCGCCAACCTGCGCTACAAGGAAAGCGATCGCATCAATGATCTTGCAATGGAGCTAAATAAGCTGGGATGCCGCGTCATTGCTGCTGACGATGCGCTTGAGATAGAACCAACTGGCGCAGAAGGCGCGCATGGGGGCGTGAGCGTTGATGCGCATGCCGATCATCGCCTGGTGCAGGCACTGACCATTGCCGGACTGGCAAGCAAACAACCCGTTATGATTGAACACGCTGAGCATATCTCCAAAAGCTATCCACGTTTTTTTGCAGATCTAAGCGTTCTTGGAGCAAGGATTGAGTGGGTGTAACAATGCAGCGTATCTTTCTCACCGGGCTGTCCGGCTCAGGTAAATCGAGCGTCGGAAGCGTGATAGCCTCCCTGCTGGGTTGGAAATTTATCGATACTGATGATCTGCTCGCAATACAGAACGGTATGCCTGTCGGCCAGGTATTGACGCACCTGGGAGAGGAGCGGTTTCGTCAGCTTGAGAGCGAGACGTTGAGGAGCGCTGCCGAACAGGAAAGGGTCGTAATTGCCACCGGCGGTGGTTCGGTTATAGCTGAAGCAAATCGCGAGTTGATGCACGAACGCGGCCTGACCGTCTATTTGCAAGTTCCCGTTGAGACGGCGTGGCAGCGCATCCAGCAGCATTTGGGACAAAGCGGTGCGCAGGCAATGCGTCCACTGGTTGCCGGAGATGATGGTTTAGAGCGCCTGCAAAGATTGTACGAAACGCGCAAAACGTGGTACGAAGAGGCCGAGGTTCATCTTGATACAGGGCAGCACGCCCCTGAAACGCTGGCGCGTCGTTTCATCGCTTATACGCTGGCGTCTGGTTTTCTGGCATCACCAGGCGTGCCGCGCGAAGTCATCACGCAGCAATTGCCTGGCTCGACCTCACATGCTATCATTGAATGGGGAGGATTGCGCGATTTGCCGGCGACGCTGCGCTCCTATGAATTGCCGCGCCGCCTGTTTATCGTGACGGATAATGAGGTTGGCGCATTGTATGCTCAACCACTGCTAGCCAGGTTCGCCGAGGCTGACTTTGCTCCTCAGCTATTTACCGTTGCGGCGGGTGAAGCCAGCAAGTCGTTCGCCTGTTTCCAGCAGATCATAGACTGGCTGGTGGAGCAGAAAGCTGAACAAAAGGAAGCCATCGTTGCGCTGGGAGGCGGTGTCGTTGGCGATTTGACGGGCTTTGTGGCGTCTTGCTACCAGCGCGGCGTGCCGTACATCCAGATACCAACTACACTGCTCGCCCAGGTTGATTCGGCCATTGGTGGCAAAACTGGCATCAATCACGCGCTGGGGAAAAACCTGATCGGGGCCTACTACCAGCCAAAGTTGATTTACGCCGATCCCGCTTTGCTTTTAACGCTGCCGGAGCGTGTCTATCGTGAGGGCTGGGCTGAGATCGTGAAGTATGCCATGATATTAGATGCCGGGCTGTTTAACATACTCGAAGAGCAGATTGCCGCTTTGCAAGCGCGCGATGCCGGTTTGCTCTCGGCTATTATCGCGCGCTGTATCCGTATGAAGATGGACATCGTGCAGCATGACGAGCGTGATGGTGGACTGCGCACTATCCTGAACTACGGGCATACCTTCGGCCACGCGCTGGAAGCCATCACTGCTTATGGAACATGGCTGCATGGTGAGGCAGTGTCTATCGGCATGCAGGTTGCGGCCCATATCGCGCTAGCAAATGGTCTGTTATCACCGGAGGACGCCGAGAGGCAGCGAAGATTGCTGCAAGCATTTGGCCTGCCTGTGCGGTGCGCGGGAATGGACATCGACACTGTGATGCAAGCCATGCAGCGCGATAAGAAGGTGCGGTCCGGGCGCACGCGCTGGGTGCTGGCGACAGGCATTGGTCACGCCGAAGTCTACAGCGATATCGAAGAACGGGTTGTGCTTGAGGCAATCGAGGCGGTATGCAGCCCTCCAGGCGGGCCAGGAGCAGGTTAATGAAGCAGGTTGGTCTCATCGGTTATCCTGTCGCGCATTCTCGTTCGCCGCAGATGCACAATGCGGCATTTCACGAGATAGGTTTCGAGGCAGAGTATGCGTTGTGGGAAATACCGCCAGGCGCATTAAGCGGGCGTGTTGCGTCGCTGCGCGCTCCGAATATGCTGGGGGCCAACGTTACCATTCCGTATAAAGAGGATGTTGTACCTTTGCTGGATGAATGCGATACTTTGGCAGCGCGCATTGGCGCGGTCAATACTATCGTCAATCGTGGTGGCCGGTTGGTAGGTTACAACACCGACGCGCCGGGCATGATGCGCGCGCTGGCGGAATGCCCTGGCGCTGCGTTCGATGGTCCAGGAAAAGAAGCAGTCGTTCTGGGTACAGGGGGCGCTGCACGCGCTGCTGTCGTCGCTTTGATGGATGCTGGCGCGCGGTCTGTCAGCATACTTGGACGTGATATGGCGCGAGTTGATGCGCTGCTGCGCCTCTACAGACAACCAGCGATTTTTGACGATATCCTCTATGGCGCACTGCTTGATAGCCCTGAAGCAAAGGCGTATCTACAAACGACAGACCTGGTGGTAAACGCTACATCGGTTGGTCTCAAGAGCAGCGATGATGGTGTGCTGATTGATGTAAGCCTGCTGCCATTGGGTTCCCTGGTGATGGACATGGTTTTTAATGCAGGAATTACGCCTCTCTTGCAAGCGGCGCGAGCGCATGGTTGTTTTGTTATGAATGGGCTAGCAATGCTATTGTATCAGGGAACGCTGGCCTTTGAGCTGTGGACGGGTAGGAACGCGCCTGTTGAAGTGATGCGTAACGCTCTGGGGTTATCCAGGTAGAAAATTAGGAAAGATAGCAATTATGTTCAGATTTCTTACATCAGGCGAATCACATGGACCGGGACTCTCTGCTATTATTGAAGGGATACCTGCCGGGCTGAAGGTGTCGGCGGAGGATATCGATGGGCATCTGCAGCGACGACAGGGCGGATATGGGCGCGGCGGCAGGATGAAGATCGAGCGCGATAGGATCACTTTCCGCTCTGGTGTGCGGCATGGGCTGACGCTGGGTTCGCCGATCACGCTGGAAATCGAGAATCGCGACTGGCAAAACTGGCAGGTGAAGATGAGCGTTACGCCGGTCGAGGAAGAAGTGGAAGCCGTAACGCTGGCGCGGCCTGGTCATGCCGATTTTGCCGGGAGTGTTAAGTATGGGCATGACGACATTCGCAACGTGATCGAGCGTTCCAGCGCGCGCGAAACTGCGGCGCGCGTGGCGGTGGGCGCGTTGTGCATGACATTTTTGCGACAATTTGGCATCGAGATACATAGCCATGTGCTGGCAATCGGGCCGGTAAGCGACGCGTCTAACAGCGCGATAGACCATGATTTTGACGAGGCATACTGGCAGCAGGTCGAACAATCGCCCGTGCGCTGTGGCGATGCCGCGCTCACGGAACAGATGGTTGCTCATATCCAGGACTCCAAAACCAGGGCGGATACCTGCGGCGGTGTATTTGAGGTGGTTGTGACAGGTGTGCCGGTTGGTCTGGGCAGCTATAGCCAGTGGGATCGACGCTTGAGCGCCAGAATCTCAAATGCGCTTATGAGCATCCCATCGATCAAGGGTATCGAAATCGGCAATGGTTTTGAGCAGAGCGGATTGCCAGGCACGCAGGTGCATGATGTTATTCATTGGAGTGATGAGCGGGGCTGGCAACACCTCACCAATCATGCTGGCGGCATCGAGGGCGGTATCAGCAATGGCGCGCCTATTGTGGCGCGGGCCGCGGTGAAACCCATTTCCACGCTGGCGCATCCTCTGCCTACCGTTGATATCCGCACGCGTGAAAATGTCAGCGAGGGCCGCTATGAACGCAGCGACGTGTGTGTTGTGCCTGCCGCCGGGGTTGTTGGCGAGGCTATGCTGGCAATTGCCCTGACCGAGGCCTGCTTGGAGAAATTCGGCGGGGATAGTATGCGCGAGACACTGGCGAATTTCAGGACGTATGTAACAGCGACACAATACGAGAGTCGCCCCAAACAGTAGGGTGGCTCTCGTATTGCCGACAATGAAGAGGGACGAAGAAGGGTCGAGTAAGTTTGCTCAACGGTAACGGAATGTCCTCATCAAACTCAGTACGTTGTTCACGTAACGCCAGTTGAAGATACCCCGGTGGATGACAGCCCAGCCGCCTTCATTGTAGCCGCTGATGACGTCAACTAGGTTTCCATGAAAGCCGTTCCACAACGAGCGTAAATAGGTAGCGCCGAGCAAGATGTTATCCCATAAATGGTAGGGGTCGCGTCGAACGCTCGTCTGACGATTGAGACCCATGGCTGTATATGGCATGAGCTGCATCACGCCGATACCACCGTCCCAGGCGACTACGTGCTGGTACCAGCCGCTTTCTTGCCAGGCTATGGCGAGCAGCAGGTTGGCGGGCAATCTGTAGATGGCGGCGGCCTGGTGCAGCAGCGACACTACCTGACTACGTGAAGACCATTGCAAAGCGCCATAGGCATACCAGAGCACAGTGCCATTTGCCAGCAGCCCGCTTGAACTACGCACACCTTGATTACCCCCGCTCAAGCGATAGGGAATGCACAACCGCTGGTTGACGAAAATCAAATTGACATTG
>DATGGW010000197.1:0-3170 GCA_035308345.1 Ktedonobacteraceae bacterium
ACCGGCGCGAGTGCCTGTGTGGAATGGTAGGCTGCCTGGAAACTTATACCGGTGGAAGGCAGCTAGAGTTGCGCTATGGACAGCCGGTTGAGCAAATCACGGCTGGCGCATTCTGGGATACCTTTGCCGACAAATTGGCTATTGGACTGATCAACCTGGCGCAACTCACACGTATTGATGTAGTCGCGGTGAGCGGCGCCATCGCCCTCAACAGGTCATCTCTCTTACCCGAGCTGCAGTCCAGAATCAACGTGCTCCTCAAGCCATCTAAGCTTGAATTGCGGCTTGCCACACTGGGCGGAACTGCTCCGCTGGTGGGCGCGGCTTCGCTGCTGGCTGTTCCAGAAGGCTGCATCCTGCACTAGCAACGGTGGACTTTCTGCCCTATTTTACCTCTTGCTTCGTCAATAACCTCTCTGAATACTATCCTCTGCCCGATAGCCTTCTATATCAGAAGGCGTGGAAATGGGAGTGTTAACCCCGGTGCATATTTAGTGAGGAGGGTGGTTATGAGTCAGTCTGGACGTTACACAGAAGAAGCGCGCCGCGCGCTGCTTGCCTCTCGCGAAGAGGCTTTGCAACTCAGGCACAGAGTAATTGGACCGGAACATCTGCTGCTTGGAATGCTTAAAATTGGCGACCCTATTATTGAATATGTCTTGCTGCGCATGCAAGCCAGTTCTGCGCGCCTGCGGGAAGCTCTAGAGTTTGTGGTTGGGCGAGGCAACAAGGCGCTTCTGAGCCAGCCGGCGTTCGGACAGGCGGCGCGGACAGCTCTGGGACGCGCAGAAGAAGTAGCTGTGCAAATGGAACAAAAACTGATCAGTATTGAACACTTGCTGCTCGGCGTGCTTGGAGATGAAGAAAGTATAGCATCAGGAGTGCTAGAAAGTTTCGGTCTCTCCCTGGAAGTGGTGCGAAGAGAAATCGAGACGCTGTTGAGCCTGGGACGCGATCATGCCATATTTGCTGTACAATACCAGGCGCGCTACAATGAAACTCCCACGCTCAATCAGGTCAGCCGCGACCTGACGGCGGCTGCGCTGGCAGGCATGCTTGATCCCATGATCGGGCGTGAAGCTGAGCTAGAGCGTGTCATGCAGATACTCTCACGCCGCACAAAGAATAACCCGGCGCTGATCGGTCCGGCAGGTGTAGGAAAAACGGTTATCGCCGAAGGACTGGCTTTACGTATCATCCAGGGGAATGTGCCAGAGAACTTACAACATTGCCGCGTGGTGTCATTAGATGTAGGTTTGCTGACCGTCGGAACACGCTACCGGGGGGATTTTGAGGAGCGTTTGAGGTGTATCATGCAGGAAATCCTGAACTCTCACGGCATCATAATGGTGATCGATGAACTGCATGCGCTGGTTGGAACAGGCGTTGCCGAGGGGTCAATCGATGCCGCGAATCTCTTTAAGCCGATGCTGGCGCGTGGGGAATTTCAATGTATCGGGGCAACAACCCTGGACGACTATCGCAAAACTATCGAAGCAGACCCGGCTCTGGAGCGCCGCTTTCAGCCTGTGACGGTCAAAGAGACGACCTCTCAGCAGACGATGGAGATATTGCGCGGTTTGCGCCCTTACTATGCCGAATATCACCAGGTGACAATTACCGACGATGCGCTTGTCGCTGCTGTGCAGATGTCAACACGTTATATTCAAGATCGCTTCCAGCCGGATAAGTCTCTTGACCTGATTGACGAGGCAGCTGCGCGCGTGCGGGTTAACCGCTCGACTGCCCCGGTCGAGGTGCGCAAGCTGCGCGAGGAATTAGTTTCCTTGCACCGGGACAAAGAAGCAGCAATCTCGCGCAGGGATTTTACTCTGGCCGGGAAACAGCGTATTTCAGAAAAGCGGCTGCGCCAGGTGCTGCTCGAGGCTGAGAACGCCTGGTACGCGCAGCGACAGCTGGAACGTCCGCCGGTCGATCAAAATGCTATCGCAGAAGTAGTGGCAATGAGGACGGGCATACCGGCGACCCGTATTGCTGCCATAGAGGCGGAACGGCTGCTCAAGCTGGAAGAGGAGTTGCACAGGCGCGTCATTGGGCAACACGAAGCTGTGCAGGCTGTAGCCAGGGCCGTGCGCCGCGCGCGCACAGACCTGCGGGATAGCAGTCGTCCGATAGGCTCGTTCCTGTTTGTTGGTCCAACAGGTGTGGGAAAAACCGAGGTAGCTCGTGCGTTGGCAGAAACACTCTTCGGCGATGAAGAGGCCATGTTGAAGCTGGATATGTCCGAGTTCATGGAAAGCCATAATGTATCGCGATTGCTCGGTTCCCCTCCGGGATATGTCGGCTATGAACAGGCCGGGCAGCTAACCGAAGCTGTGCGCCGCCGACCATACAGCGTGCTCTTATTCGATGAGATCGAGAAGGCGCATCCCAAAGTCTGCGACCTGCTGCTGCAAATCCTCGATGATGGCTGCCTGACCGATGCGCAAGGACACAGGGTTGATTTCAAAAATACCATTATCATCATCACATCGAATGTTGGAACAACGCACCTTAATGATACTGAAATGTCCTTTGTTCCTGCTCGCAAGAGTCAGCAGGATCGACAGGTTGGCGCTGCGGCCCGCATGCGGGCGCGGATTCTCCCGGCCATGAAAGAGGTTTTTCGCCCGGAGTTGCTCAATCGTATCGACGAGGTGATCGTGTTCCATATCTTAGAGCAAGGACACCTGCGCGAGATAGTTGACCTGATGGTGGTGAAGACGCAACAGCGCATGGCGGAACAATCCATCATACTGCAAGTGACTGGAGCGGTGCGCTCACTGCTTGCCGAGCGTGGCTATGATCCCATCTATGGAGCGCGTCCGCTGCGCCGCACTGTGCAGCACATGCTGGATGACCTGCTGGCGGAATCACTGCTGCGGGGGGATATCAAACAGGATGACACGGCAGTGGTGGATGTGGTTGAGGGTGAGCTGATGGTGGAGGTTACGGTTTCGGTCGCGAGTGACGGGCAGGCAGCGTAGAGGATGGAAGGCCGAGTAACTTCAACAGCTACTCGGCCTTCTATTATAAGTACATTCAACTAACTTTTTTGGCTTTGGAGCCAATGACAGACAAAATGTTTTGTGGACTCTGGTTGAAACGGACGAAGCACGCTTGGGCCGCTTCGAGCAGCGCCTGCTTGGTCTCAAAGAGTTCACAATGCG
>DATGGW010000198.1:0-5522 GCA_035308345.1 Ktedonobacteraceae bacterium
GCATAAGTAATGCGTTCGTCATAGCCACCATCACGCAGCCATCCGGCCAGCACCTGGGTATGCACGCTCAGATCAGGATGTTCTTCATAATCAGCGTCATGCAGCAAGCCTGTCATAGCCCACAATTCTTCATCTTCGCCATACTTCCGGGCATAAAAACGCATGGCGGCTTCCACTGCGTACATGTGCTTGCGCAGGTTCTCATTTTGAACATGGGTGGTCATCAGTAAATAGGCGTCTTCGCGAGTTGGCATTCTACTTATCTCCGCTTTAACATTTGCAAAAGGACGTTCTTCGTGACGCCTATTATAACATACAGCCGGTTTTCTGTGCCTCTGGGAAATTTGTCAAAGAACTAGTGCATTTTGCAAAAGGGTGTGTTATACTCGTGAAGCGTTGTAGAGCGTCTCGCTGCTCCGAGAAGCTTATGCATGTATCAAAACGCTTAGCGAATAGAGAGCAATTTGCGCAATACACGAGAAGTTGTTGGGATTCAAATCCAGAAATCGAGAGAAATCATGTCATTGAGTGATCAGACCCTGTATTGTCGAGATTGCAATCAGGAATTTGTCTTCACCGTTGGTGAGCAGGAATTTTATGCCAGCCATAATCTGACGAATGCTCCGACCCGTTGTCCATCATGTCGCGCGGCGCGCAAAGGGCAGTCCGGCGGTGGATATGGCAGTCGCAGTGGCGGCGCGCGCGAACCTCGTCAGATGTACACCGTTATTTGTTCAAGTTGTGGCAACGAGGCTCAGGTGCCGTTCCAGCCGCGCAGCGACAAGCCGGTTTATTGTAGTGATTGCTTTCAGCCGCAGAAGTCTGGCCGAAGTGATGACCGCAGATCCTCTGGATCGCGTTGGTGATATCTATGAGTGAAGTAAAAGTAAATCCAGGCGATTCGTTTGAGCAGGCGCTTAAACGCTTTAATCGCAAAGTCCAGCAAGATGGTGTGCTTTCCGAGGCGCGTCGTCGCACGCACTACGAAAGCCCACAAGCCCGCCGCAAGCGTAAAGCAGCAGCGCAGCGTCGCAAGCAGCGGCGCTCTCGACCGTCGGTCTAGAATGACCCAGGGCGACTGCAAGAGTCGCCCCTACCATATCGATAGAGGTGCCTTCCAGAGGCTCTTCGCGTTTCGTAGTATAGTAGGGGCGACCCTTGCGGTCGCCCTGGACAGAGCTTTTTTGGCCCTGCACCCTGCCGCCACCCTTTACCGTCCTAAGTCCTCGCCTGCACCCCTAAGCCGGGGCGTTCTGGCAATACCAGCTTGCCATTGACAACCGTCACACCCTCATAAGGATCGTTGTCGATCAGCAGGTGTCCGTCCAGGTCGGCATAATCGACAAGCGGCGTCAGGTGCGCCGCCGCCGTGATTGCCAGCGAGCTTTCAATCATACAGCCAATCATGATGCGCAAATGGTGCGCCCGCGCGGCGTGGATCATCTTCAGGGCATGACGGATGCCGCCGCACTTCATTAGCTTGATGTTGATGCCATCAACACATCCTGCTACCCTGGGTATGTCATCGACGGTGACGCAGCTTTCATCGGCAATGATGGGCAGCGGCACATTTTCACGCACCAGGCGCAGCCCATCCAGGTCGCGTGGGTGAACGGGCTGCTCGACAAACTCGATATTGTAGGGCGCCAGCGCGTTAATCATCTTGATAGCTTCTTTGGGCGTCCAGGCGGTATTGGCATCAACTCGAATGGTTGCCGGTGAGACTTCGCGGATAGCTTTCAGATTGTCAAGATCATGTTTTGTCCCGACTTTTACCTTGAGGATAGGATAGTCGCGAGCAAGAAGCGCTTTCTTCGCCATGTTATCAGGTGTATCAATGCCCAGGGTAAATGAGGCATGCGGCGTATGCTTTGGGTTGAGTCCTAAGAGCTTATACACTGGCACATGCAGTATTTTACCAACCAGATCATACAGCGCCATATCAACGGCAGCCTTTGCCGCAGGGTGCAGGCGAATGAGATGATCGAGATTGCTCATAATGTCTTCAACAAGAAACGGGTCATCACCCAGGTTGCCAGCAAAGGTCGTGATACAGGCCAGCACCGTCTCCAGGTTTTCTCCATAGTATTCGTCGGGCGCGGCCTCGCCGTAGCCCGTGTATTCCCTGTGGTTAATTTGGATTATAGCGTTCGAGGCGACCTTCTGCACGCCCCGCGAAATACGGAAAGGCACAGTCAATTTGAGATCGATGGGTTTGGCGTCAATTTGCATAGTTCTTCCTCAGTCTGCTCCTCACCAGCTTTTCAAGAGGTGAGCAACCTTGCCATTCGCTGTCACTTCATAACGAATGCGGTCCGGGTTAATCTCCTCAAGGAGTAAAGTGTTTTCAGGCGAGATGACGATATCACGCGGATGAACTACCTGCCATATACGCTCAAGAGTCGCAGGCTCTTGCTGCCTGTACACATACCGGCGCGCAATCTTCGCCTTCTGCGCCAGGTGCTCAGCTAT
Source organism: Ktedonobacteraceae bacterium (assembly GCA_035308345.1). Lineage (GTDB taxonomy): Bacteria > Chloroflexota > Ktedonobacteria > Ktedonobacterales > Ktedonobacteraceae > CF-113. Next base: position 2,473 of record DATGGW010000198.1, read on the forward strand.
ACTAAATGTCCTTCTCGCCTGTTTATCGTCGTAATACGGGTTATGAAATTCAAACAAGCGCGGCGCCTGTTGGGTTGTGGCATGGCCCAGATACAAAAACGTCACCGGCTTCCCATTCGCATTATGAATTGCCGAGCGTATTACCGCTTCGTTGTGTGTATTATCGGCCATCAACACAGCCAGAGTAGATCCAGGTAGACGTTCTTCAACATGAGTGATAGGCACCGCTACAAACCCCTGTTGCTTTTTGCGTGCATAGTTAAAATAGGCTACCCCCATTCCAAGCATGGTCACAGAGCCACCAAAGATGGTTGCCAGTGGCTTTGCAACGAGATTCGTCGTCCATGCCAATGCCACCAGGGCTGTTGTTAGCAAACCGAGATAGAATTTGCAGGTATGCCAGAGATCGAGCGCCATCCTTCCTGTATAAGGAGAGGGTGCGCGTTCTTCTCCTGGTAATCTGCGTGCGTCTGTCTCTTCAAGTGAAGAGGCGGACGCTTGAGTCGTTGAAATTGTGCCTTTCAGCGTTTCACTCGCAGTGGCTGCATCCTCATTCCTGGGAAGAGTTTTAATCGTAGACTGATAGGAGGCACGTTCGGCACGCGCCGCTTTGCGCTCGCGGCGACGCACAATATCCAGGCCCACGCATGTGAGCGTAAAGGCTCCCAACAACCCGAAGGCGTACAGGTCTCCAAGCACCGTAAGAGCGCCATGCACCGCGATGAGCACGCTTATGGGAATAGCAATGGCGAGCAGAATAGAGAAATGTGGCGTTCCTCGCAGCTTATTGCGCTGCTGGACAAACGCCGGGAAAAACTCCATCCGTGAAAGCGCCAGGAAGACATGATAGGAACCAATAATGGCCGTGTTGCCGGCAAAAATCAGCAGCGCACTGGCACTGATCGCCACCTCGGTCTGCAAAACGATATTGCCCCAGTGCCCACCGAGCAGCGAGATGACCTGCGCAGAGAGCACCTGGTTCCCCACCACTTGCGGTGGGAGCAAGAGCGTCGCGAACATGGTCAGCAGCGGGCTGGTCAGACCGATCGTTAACACCACGAGCAGCAAGGCAATGCCGGCGACCTTTTTGCGGGGCGTCTTCATAACCGGCGATAACTGCGAAATACTCTCCAGGCCAGAGAAAGCGAGAAATGAGCCGGCAAAGCCTACCAGCAGAGAGGGAAAGGTCAGTTTCTGATGCGCAAACATGTATGGGAAAAGCGCGAGGAACTGTGTGAAAGAAAGATGCGTAAAGACAGTGACGAGAAGAGCGATATCGCTCAGGAATGCGATCAAAGCCCCTACCAGGCTCACTTTCGCGCTCTCGCTCACTCCGAACCAATTGAGCAACCCTAGCAGGAGCAGCACGCCGATCGACATCTCCAACGTAAAAGGCACCAGGGCAGGCATAACCACGCTCAGATACAGCATACCCGAAAGGCAACTGATAGCAGCTGTGAGGAAGTAATCGACCAGAATGAACATGCCACCGAGAGCTCCCACCCAGTGATTGATAGCCTGGGCAGCCACAGTGACCACGCCGCCGCCATGAGGAAAACGATGAGTGACCTCTGCATACTTCAGGGTGAGGAGCACGAAGACAGACATCGTGAGCATCACAAAGAAGCCCGCCAGGTTCCCAACGTTTCCATATAAGATGCCTGGAACATAGTAAATCGAGGTGCCAACGTCGGCAAATACGACTGCCCAGCAGAGGAGGGGGCCAAGTCGGCTCCCATCCTGATGCTGTTCTCCCCCTTGTATTTGAAGCGGTGCTTCCTGTGGCGCAGCTTCCTGTTTCATAATTCCTCTATCGCTACTGCCGTTCATTTAAATCAGCCCAGGGCACGATTAGTCAGATCTATCTCTGCTCGGCTTATCCTCAACGGATTGATAACCAGACATCCAATTATCGCGATAGAGTTGCCAGTGTTGAAAATCGAGGCCGGTTTGCGCGAAGTTTTCCATCGCCTGGCTCTCTAATGCCTCACCGGCTACCTGCGCTCCGTTTGCCTTGCGGCACTCCTGGCCATCCTGATAGGCTTGTTCTGCGATATTCATGTTAGTTTGCCCTTTCATTAACGACCGAGCGATGACTATAGCGTACTGCCCACCAGCTAAATCCCAAAATGGCTGCTGCCAGCAAATACATGACGGTCTCGACCCCCAGTATGTCAGCAATCACGCCGGCAAAGAGCAGGACCGGAATCGAGCCAGCGTTATAAAACATCGACTGGAAGGAAAACACGCGCCCCCGCTCCTCCTCCGGAGCTTGCTCCTGCATCATCGTCTGCGCGGGAATATTCACCATTTCCAGCGCTACCCCTAAGATAAACGTGATCGTCCCCACATAAAAGAGGATCCCCGGTAGAGCCAACCGCGACCAGAAGAGGTGACCAAGCGGGATGAGAATCAAACCGGCAGCAGTACACAGGCTGCCGAGAGTGATGGTGCGGTTCTGGCCCAACCGCTGCGTGAGGCTGGGCATTATCAGACCACCAAGCACCAGGCCAAGACCCGCGGGCGCTAAAATGAGGGGCATCGCCTGGACAGACAGATGCAACGCATTGACCACAAATGGTCCCGCCAGCTCGCCGATCACCAGCAGCAAAATACTGACGAAGGAGACCCGCAGTAAGGCCAGCAGCAGCTTGTGGTCCTCGCGGATGTAGGCCCACGCCTCGCTCACGTCGTGTCGTATCATCTGCCACGACTGCTTCCCAAGCGATCTGAGCAATGCTGGCTCCGCGCTCTGCTTCTGCTGCAAAGCATCTTTGGGAATCGCCAGGATCAACACAGTACACAAGACATAGACAAATGCGACGAGCACGAAGAGCATATCAAAGGAGAGGACCTGCACGCGAAGAAAGCCGAGCGAAAGATTGAAAGGCGGAAAGAGCGACGTGACGAGTCCACCAAGCAGCAAAAAACCCAGGGCCTGCGCAATAGTGAGGGTGATGTTGAACAGCGAGAGCGCGGGCGCCAGGTCCTCCTTGCTCACTAGCAGGGGGATGGCAGATGCCTCGGCAGGAATAAAGAATTGGGTAATC